>PBLJ01000018.1 GCA_002721705.1 Opitutia bacterium | reverse complement strand
CCTCTGTTTTTTTTATCTTTTGGCTGACACCGCCAACCATGCGAATCGTCAATTCATCTTCACTCTCCGAAACAATACCTGCCAAAACAGCGCCTTGTTTGGTATGAATCGTCCAACCAACGTAATCGAAACTCACGCCGGCATTGGGTTTTACTATGGCAAGGTATAGTTCGGTCTTGGGCAATTTACTTCCTATTTCGGACAAGCCGGGCCCGAAATCGATGCCTACGTCGCCTGCCTTGTGACAGGCAAAGCAATAACTTTGAAATACAAGCTTGCCGGCCACGGGATCACCTTTCCTTTTGGCGATGAGGGCAATGTCTGCGGGATCGGCCAAGAGAGCTGGGGCAGCTGCAACGGAAGCGGCCGCTGGCTTGTGTGTGACGCGATAAGACTCCAGCAACTTCTTCGCGGCAGGAGTCTGTACAAACCCAATGAGCTTAGCTATGGCATCCGCCTTGGTTTTGGGACCCGCCGCCAAGGCATTGGCAAGAAGGTTCTCTTCATGAAGGCGAAAGAGCAGTTGAACCGCCTTGGAAGCATCACCGGAAGCGGGATCTTTTTGGACAAGGCGGATGAGCTCCGGAGCCTCGGCCTTGATCGAAAACTGTTCGACCAGCTCGAAGTACCCTTCCTCCCCTCGCAAGGAACGGGCGGTTCGCTCAACCGCCGCTTGCCATTTCTCATTACTTGAAACGTCGAACCGCTTGAGGCGGATCAAGGTTTCCACGATCAAGCGATCCTTGGGCGTGGCTTCTTGTTCGGAAAAACTCCAAAAGGCCGGAAAAGACAGGGCCAAAAAAACGGAGAGTCCTAGCTTCATGGGCGCAGACTTCAAATATCGAGCAATGCTTCCAGGGCCTTCTCCTTTTCAGGACCCGAATGAAAGTCCAAAGCCCGGACGTAGCGAGGATGCATTTCCGGAGGAGTGTCTTTGTCCTTGAGGATCTTGGCAATGTAGGCAGGCGCTCCCTTTGCTCTTACCCTCCAGATGACGTCGCGCCCGGCAGGCGTGTTCCACTTGTCGCCCACCTTGGCAAGCCATGCTTCGAAACAGGCATCGGCATTGAGGTCCGAAGAAAGTCCCAAGGCCTCGAGGTACCAGCGGCATTTGCCATCGTGACGCGTTGCGAGCTCGGCCCACAGCTTGACGGCCTGTTCCGTTTTGAGATGGCGCAAGGCGACGGCGCATTCGCGACGCACTTGGGCGGATGAATCCCCAACGAGCTTACCCACCACCGCAATGGTTTCAACGTCGGTCAACTGGCGAGCCAAGCGAAGCCCCACGATGCGTATATCGGAATCCTTGTCCTTGATGGCAAGGTTCACGTAATGCTGGCCTCGACCCTCGATCTTGCCGAGCAGCCAGAGGGCGCGAGCGCGAAAACGGGGATTGGAATCAGCCCAAAGTTTTTGCAAGGCCGACTCGGCTTTCTTGCCCTGCTTGTGAAGGGCGTGCCATCCCAAGTACCGCGTCGCTTGGTTTGGGCTCTTGAGGGCGGCTATCGCTCCTTCGAGATTGGAAACGTTCACCTTGGCGGCTTTGTACTTGTGGCCTTCCGGAGCGACCATAAAGAGACGACCGCGTTCCAAGTCACGCATGTTGTGCCCGCCGACGCCGGGGTCGTACCAGTCGGACACGATCAGTGAGCCGTCCGGAGCGGTTACCACGTCGGAGGGTCGAAACCAACGGTCACGCGAAGCCCCGTTGAGAACGTCGACTACCTCGGCCGAGTAACCGGCCCCATGCTTGGTCACGGGATAAGCACGGACAACACTCGGGCCGGCATCGCAGTGAATCACTTGGCCTTGAAAAACAGGAGGCAACAGGGATCCCTCATAAACGATGATGCCAGTAGGTGAACCAGCTCCTGTCAGCAAAAGATTCGGCATGACGCCCGGATCGTTGAGGTGCCAGTGACGCGAGGGAACATCCTTCTCCATGTTGGTGCGCTTGTCGCGCCATCCCTTACCCGTGAATTCGCCGCGATAACCGTAATTGCCGAACTCCATGACGTAATTGATGCGGACGCCGCGGTTGCCGTCGTCATCGTTGTCGGATTGCCAAACGCTGCCGAAGCTGTCCACGGCCGCTTCCCAGTTGTTGCGGAAATTCCAACCCAGAGTCTCGAAATCCGAACCGTCCTCGTTGCAACGAAAGACCATGCCCTGCTGGTAGGGATTACGACGATCGTTGACCTCGTTTCCTGCCTTGTCGACGATAGGCTTGCCGTCCTTGTCCTTGATCTGCCTTCCCGTGTTTCCGAAATTGAAGTAGAATTTCCCATCGGGACCGAAATGGACGGCATGAATGCCATGATCGTGCTGCGTACCCGAAATACCGGTAAAAAGATTCACCGATGCGGAATCAGGTTTGTCGTCACCATCCTTGTCCGTGAACACCGTGATGCGGTCACCAACCGCCACCACGATCTTGTCTCCGAAAACGCTCACTCCGTGGGCGGAGTCGATATCACGACCTTGGTAGAAGACCTTTACTTTGTCCGCCTTGTTGTCTCCGTTGGTGTCTTCGAGGATGAGAATCCGATCGCCATCTGCCCGGTGGTTTTTGTGCCGGCGGTAGTTGGTAACCTCGCACACCCAAACACGCCCGCGGTGGTCCACGTCTATGGCCGACGGACTCAGGATCATAGGTTCGCTGGCAAACAAGCTCGCTTTCACTTCCTCGTGTACGTCGAGGTTGTCGACCGCATGAGCGGGATCACCTTGGTCGCCGACACGAGCGCCCTTTTTGGCCACGGTCCTCGTAATCGAACCACCGATTGAGGACGGCTTTTGAGCAAACACTTTAAACTCTACACTCGCTTGGCTACCGCAATTGCCTTGGCGGGCGCCGCCGTCATCCAAGGCTCCTTTGGCTAGGAAACGGGTGAATTTATGATTGGATGGAAGCTTGTAGCTGATGAGGGAGGTGGCATGTGTCCCGATTCCCTGAACGGTTTTTCCGGCGACCTTCATGGTTTCGCCCCGAGCATTTTGGTTCACCTTGACGTAACCCCATCCTGAAGAAGCGAAACTCCACTTCATCGAAGTAAGCTTCGTTTCCTTGCCTGCGGCATCCACGAGACGGGGATTGACCCAATTAGCCCAATCACACGAGTATCCATTGCCACCATCGGTGACGACCAAGTGCAACTCCTTGGTGCCCTTGAGGTCAAAGGCAACGTCGATTGACTGACCGGGAGTTGAAGCGGTAACCGTCTTGCTGGCGAAGAGTTGCCCTTTGGCCTTCGAGCCGGAAGCTTCCTTTGCAGGGGCAATGGAAGCGCCTTTCTTCGGCGCCTTGCCATTGAATTGCTTGAGCATGGTTTCAATTTTCTCGGCATTCCATCCGCGCCCGGGGGCGTAATCTTGATTGGCCTCGAGTTCCTTTATGCTGACTTCACCCGCAGGCACTCCACCTTTGGGTGGATCCACCTTGGCTATCCAAGCGATGGCGTTGAGCACCAAGCGACGGAAATTGTCGGATCCCCAGTTGACGTGGTTATGCCCGCCGGTAAAGCCGAAGCCTCGCCCGTCGTTGTAATCCTTGCCTCGCTGATAAGCCCAGGCGACGTGCTGCGCTTCCTTGCGCTCCAGAACCGACTTTCTAACGTGAGGGTTGTTGCTGTGGGCTCCATCCCGACGCTTGAGAGTATCGGCGCTGGGCAAAGCGGAAAGAATGGGAGTCACTCCATTCATGTTTTCGCGAAAGCGCATGTGGTAGTACCATTCGTCGTTGATGGCGAACGGCTTCACCCCTGAGCTGATCGGGTGGTTCGGGAATAACTTAAAGTCTGCAGTCCAATGGGGGTTCACGGACCAATTGGTTTCGAAGTAGCCCCCAATCCACTTGAGAAAATGTTCGCCCGGAGGGCCTTTCGGAACTTCCACCCCATAATGCAGACAGGCCAAGCCCACACCACGTTTCATGATCTTGTCGAAAGCTTCGAGATGCTTGTTCAGCAAGTGACGTCCACCTCCGTCGCAATAAACGACCACAGCCGCGGCATCATCGAACACACTGGGGTCCTTGGGATACCCGTTATCGGTGACCACGACTGACTTCAAGCCCACCTTGGCTTCGTCCAGGTACTTGGCCAGCAACTTGCATCCTGCAATGTGCTCGTGTGAAAAATACCCATGGCTCTTGGGGCCTGCCACGAACACGACCTTCTTGTCTTTGGCAAAGGCGCCGCAAACCATGCTCAGGGCAAATAGAATAAATGTTGTTTTCTTTTTCATGAATATTGGGAGGAATGAATGGAGAGGGAAAAATGAGCTACTTGGAAAAATTGGGTAGCAGCCAAGAAACTGAAAACTAGGTAGCGTCCGCAACCCATGGCAAACGAAAAGTCGGGCTCTTTGTGATTCCGTCTTAGGATTGCGCTACCAGCGCCTTGGCGTCTATCCTCTTGCTCCCTATGTCCAAACCCCATCAAGAAGAATCCGTGGTCGCCATCGTGGGCGGCACCACCGGACTAGGTCTTTCCGCTGCCAAGGCTTTGGTGGGAAACGGATGGAAAGTTGCCTTGCTGGGGCGAAATGCGGCCAATTTGGAAATCGCTTTGTCTGAATTGGGAGCAGCTGCTGTGGGTATAAGCGCGGATGCATGCGACCCCGAAGCCGCTCCCGCCTTGGTCGATAAAGCGGTGGAGTCGTATGGGCATCTCGATGCCCTCTACCACGTAGCTGGTGGCAGCGCCCGCTCTCATGGAGATGGTCCTCTACATGAACTTACCGACGAGGGATGGCAACGCGCCCTCGAGCACAACTTGAACTCGCTCGTATATTCCAACCGCGCAGCCGTGCGTCGTTTTCATGAGCAAGGCAATGGTGGAGTCATCCTGAACATGGGATCCGTTCTTGGATTCAGCCCCTCCCCCACTCATTTCGCCACACACGGCTATGCCGCCACCAAGGCCGCTGTGATTGGCTTCACCAAGTCCATCGCCTCCTATTACGCCAAGGAAGGAATACGGGCCAACGTAGTGGCACCGGCTCTGGTCGAAACACCCATGTCTGGAAGAGCTGCGGACGACGACCGGATCATGGGGTACGTAAAAAGCAAGCAACCACTTGATGGCGGCCGCATCGGGACGCCCGAGGACTTGGATGCCGCGGTGGTATATCTGTTGTCCGAGGCATCCAAGTTCGTAACAGGCCAAGTTCTCGCGGTGGATGGTGGATGGAGCGTGTCCGAGGGGCAACACGACGCATGAACTTGGCCGCTGGCATCGACCTAGGCGGCACTCGGGTGAAAGGCATCGCCCGCGATCTGGACGGGGACGAGGAACTGGAACGCACCATACTCTCCACCGAGGACGGCAAGTTTTTCGATGAAGACCCCGCTTGGGCGAACGCCATACGCGACCTGTTGTCGGATTGGGAAACCCGTTTCGAGCAAAGCTTCTCCTCGATCGGCATCGCCTCCCCTGGACTGGCCGCCAAGGACCAGCGTAGCATTGCCTTCATGCCGGGCCGGTTGGCTGGCATCGAGGATTTGGTTTGGGAAGATTTTCTCAACACTGCGGCGAAAGTACGCGTAGCCAACGATGCCCACACCGCTCTGCTTGGTGAAACTTGGCAAGGCGCCGCCAAGGGATGCAAGGACGTCGTTTTGCTGACTATCGGAACTGGTGTGGGCGGAGCAGCGATTGCCGACGGTCGCCTCCTGCGGGGACACTTGGGTCGAGCGGGGCATTTCGGGCACCTGTCCCTTGATCCATCGGGAGAACCCGACATATGCGGCACACCCGGAAGCCTCGAGGACGCGATCGGTGACTGCACGGTGGAAAAACGCTCGGGTGGGAGGTTCACGCGAACCAAGGCATTAGTCGATGCCCATTTGGCAGGTGATGAACAAGCGAGCGAGATATGGCTTCGTTCCGTACGCCATCTTGCAGCGGGCATAGCCTCCTTGATCAATGCTTTGGATCCCGAAGTCATTCTTCTTGGTGGAGGTATCGCCAATGCAAGAGAAGCCCTCCTCGAACCACTCTGCTCCTATCTTGACGTCATGGAATGGCGCCCTGCCGACAACCGGGTGGAAATCCGCATCGTGGAACTCGGTGAATGGGCAGGTGCCATAGGAGCGTTGCATCACGGCATGATTTCATGAAAATAACCAGCCCTTGATGAAACCGATCAACGATTATTTAGACCACGCCGAGGCACTCCTCGAGACCATTCGAAACCAAGCCGAGGATTTGTCGAAGGCAGCCTCTTGGTTCGCTGACACCATCTTGGCGGAACGCATGGTACACGTCTTCGGTTCGGGACACAGCCGCATAATGGTTGAGGAAACATGGCCGCGTTATGGCTCCTTTCCCGGTTTCAATCCAATTGTGGAGCTCTCGCTTACGCACCATACGCAAGTCGTGGGAGCGAATGGGCAACGACAGGCCATGTTTTTGGAAAACGTTTCGGGATTGGCCGCCCGCATCCTCAGAAACTTCGATTGCTCGGATGCGGACTCCGCCTTGGTTGTCTCTTCAAGTGGGTGCAACATAGTCCCCATCGAGATGGCCGAGGCGTTTCAGGAGTTGGGCATACGGGTGGTGGCAATCGTCAGCAAAGCCCATCTCGAGGCTAGTGAAAGCAAGCGGGAAGATGGAAAAAAACTGAACGATTTCGCTGACTTGGTGTTGGATACCGGTGCCCCCGCGGGCGATGCCATGGTAAAAGTGGAAGGCCTCGACTTGCCGGTGTCACCTGGTTCCACGGTGGGCGGATGCCTGATCGTCAACGCCATCAAGGCCGAAGTCGCGCGCTTGTTGACGGAGGCCGGCAAACCACCCAAAGCATTGACTGCAACCTGCGTGATCGGCAAGGAACGAGCAGCTCAAATCTTCGAGGCCGCCTACGATGAACATGCACGCCTCCTGGCCAAACTTTACGAGAACCTCGGCCAATAACCAAATCCTACCCAATCATGAAGGAGCGCCCACTGCGAACGACCGTCATCGGCAGCTACCCCTTTCCGGGGGGGTTGCTCCATGCGAGCGAAAACTTGGAATCCTTTGGGCCCGACGACGTCGCCGAGATCCAAGACGACGCGGTGACTGCCGCCGTGAGTGATCAGCTGGCATCGGGATTGGACGTAGTGACGGACGGCGAACAAAGCCGGCTCGACTTCAACTTGTCCTTTTACGGCTATTTGGAAGGAATTTCGCTGGAAGGCGAATCTCCTCGACGCTTCGGACCGCCCGCCCACGACCAACGGGGCAAGCACGAGATCACGGGTGATCTTCAGGCACCTCGCGGATTGGGCGCGGTGGAGGAATTCGAGCGCCTGAAAAGGCTCGCCGGTCCCTTGATCAAGGGAAGACAAGACGCTCCCGTCCTGAAGGCATCGGTACCCGGGCCCTTCACCTTGAGCGGTCGCCTGCTGCCAAACGCGGAATACAAGGATCGCTACGCCGTGACCGAAGCCTTGCTGCCCATCGTGCGAGAAGAACTTGAAAACCTCGTCGCGGCGGGTTGCCAGGAACTGACGGTGGACGAACCATCCATGAGTTGCTACGCCTATAAGTCGGACACCCAAAGATTCGTCGATATCTTCAACCGCACGGTCGAACCCATCGTGGGAAAGACTCGCCTGAGCACGCACCTGTGTTTCGGGAACTACAAGGGACATGCCGTAGGTTACCGCCGCATTGCCCCGATGCTGCCCAACTTTCTCGATTTCAAGGTGGATGAAATTCACGTCGAGATGGCCAGTCGAGAATTCGCCGAAATCGAACGGATCGGTGAAATCGCCGAGCGTATGGACGTCGCAGTGGGCATCGTGGACGTGAAAAGCTATTATATTGAAACTCCAGAGGACATAGTGGACCGGGTGCAGCTTTGCCTCGAGCACGCTCCTGCCGACAAACTATCCTTTGCTCCCGACTGCGGCCTCAGCCAAACCGCCCGCTGGGCGGCCAAGAAGAAGCTGGCAAACATGGTGGAAGGGGTTCGCCGAGCGCGAAAAGACTTGGGCGCCGAATGATCAAGCCGGCCCTGCAGGACGACGCCTTCCTCTCCGCGGTTCGAGATGCGGACTCCCAAGAGGATTTCTTCCTCTGGTGGCTAGGCCAGAGCGGTTTCCTTGTGAAATGGCGAGGCCGACAGCTTCTCTTTGATCCTTATTTATCGGATTCCTTGACCCGTAAATACGCAGACACCGACAAGCCACATGAGCGAATGACCGAACGGGTGGTTCATCCAGGTACACTGGAAGGGGTGGAGGTGGTCACCTCCAGCCACAATCACACCGACCATCTGGACGCGGAAACACTTCATGCGCTTCATGAGACAAATCCCGGACTGACACTTGTTCTACCATCAGCCAACGTCGAGTTCGCAGAAGATAGATTAGGTGAGAACTGCCCATTCTTTTTGCCTGTCGACGTTGACGAGACCGTTGCATCCAACGGTTTTTCAATTACCGCCATTCTCGCCGCCCACGACGACGTAAAGTTGGACCAACAGGGTCGCAGCCACTTTCTCGGATTCGTGGCAAAATTTGGTCCTTGGGCCATTTATCACAGTGGGGATACCCGCTTGCACGACCATCTAATCCCTTCCCTTATCCCCCACTCCGTCGACCTTGCCCTCGTCCCCATCAATGGTTACAAACCCGAACGGCGAGTAGCCGGCAACTTAAACGGAACCGAAGCCGCCACGCTGGCCAAGCAAATCGGCGCCCGCATCGCCATTCCTCATCATTTTGATATGTTCGCTTTCAACACGGAAACCCCAGCGGAATTCGAAAGAGAAGCCGAGAGCCTGGGGCAACCAGTCAAGGTGTTGCAGGCGGGTGAAACATGGTGCTCGAGCGAGCTAGCGTCGATTGCCTAGTCTGAGCGAAACAATGAGCAAGACCTGGAAAGTCGCGGGCATCAACTTCGACCATATGCACATGGGCGACCTGTTGCGGATGGTCCATGAGCACCCAAACGCGGAAATCGTGGGCATCTGTGATGAACAACCCACGCGGATGCAAGCAAGCGCCGACAATTTCAGCATTCCTGAAGAGCGCATCTTCACCGACCACCAGGCATGCCTCGAACAAACGCAGCCTGATTTCGTGATCCTTTGCCCCGCCACTGCCGAACATGGGGAATGGACGGAAAAGGTCGCTCCCTATGGCGTGGACGTCTTGGTCGAGAAGCCTTTCGCCGGATCGTTAGCGGAAGCCGATCGTATGATTGCCGCATTGGAAGCAACGGGCAAGCAACTGGCCATAAACTGGCCCATGCGGTGGTATCCGACGCACGTCACGGCTCATCGCCTGCTCAACGAAGGACTCATCGGGAAGTTGACCGAGGTGCACTATTACGATGGCAACCGTGGCCCCCTTTACCACGTGGCAGATAAGGCGGAGGCCAATCCCACACAGGAAGACAAGGCCAATAGCTGGTTCTACAAGAAAGATCGAGGCGGCGGCTCGCTTCTGGACTATCTAGGTTACGGCGTGACTTTGGGAACCTGGTTCCACGGCGACGACAAACCGCTGGAAGTCACCACCGTAACCGATTTACCCAATGGACTTGAGGTGGATGAGCATAGCGTGACCATCGTCCGTTACGACGTGGGGCTGTCCACATTCGAAACCCGCTGGGGTACCTTTACTGACCCATGGGTTCATCAACCCCAACCCAAGTGCGGCTTCGTCTTGAAAGGCACCAAGGGCACAATATCCAGTTACGACGCAGAATCGACCATCCGCGTACAGACCGAGAATTGCCCCGAAGGCCAGAATCTCCCCTCCGACGACCTGTCGACTTCCTTTGAGAACCCCATCCAATACTTCATCCACTGCCTTGCCAACGATCTTCCCATCGAAGGTCCCTTGGATCCCGCGATTTGCCGCATCGGGCAACGCCTCATCGACGCCGCTCTCCAATCCGTCGAGGAAAAACGCACCATTGCGCTGGAGGACGAGTGAACAACAATCTCAGCTAAGACTCGACGTAGGCACCCACTAACTGCAAGAATCAGTACCCATGAATTCAAACGTCAGGCTCCAGTTATCCATTATGATGTTCCTCCAGTTCTTCGTCTGGGGGGCATGGTACGTAACCGCACCAAATTATCTCGGTTCCATCGGTTTCACTGGTCCGGACTTCGGCTGGACCTATGCCGTAGGGCCAATCGCGGGGATGATCTCGCCTTTCTTCGTCGGCATGGTTGCGGACCGCTTCTTTTCCGCCCAGCGCGTGCTGGGCGTCCTTCATTTACTGGGTGCGGCGATCATGTTTCAAGCCACGCGCATCATGCTGTCGGATTCACCTTCGCCAGATCAAATCAACTGGCTCTTTTTCGCCTACCAATTGACCTATTTTCCCACCCTCGCCCTGACCAACACGGTGGCCATGAAGAATATTCCGAGCGTGGAAAAGGATTTTCCGAGTATTCGCGTTCTTGGAACCATCGGTTGGATTGCCGCCGGCTTGGTGCTAACTTGGGCAGGCATGGAAAAGTCCGTTGATATGTTCTACCTCACTTCAGGTGCGGCAGCGGCTTTGGGTGTCTACAGTTTTCTATTGCCGGACACGCCACCCGTAAAAGGTGGTAAAGTCACTTTCAGGGAAATTCTAGGCCTGGACGCCCTGGTGCTACTAAAAGACCGTGCCTACCTGACCTTCATCGTGGCATCAACCATGATATGCATCCCTCTTGCATTTTACTACCAATTAACCAGTCGCATTGTTGAATTAGTCGAGCTTCCCATTGGGCAGACCATGTCCTACGGGCAAATGTCGGAGATTTTCTTCATGCTCGTGATGCCGTTCTTTTTCGCACGCCTAGGGATCAAGAAAATGCTGGCCGTAGGCATGCTTGCGTGGGTCGCCCGATATGCCCTGTTCGCAATGGGGGCTCCTGATGAAATTCGATGGATGATTATAGCGGGTATCGTGCTGCATGGTATTTGCTACGACTTCTTTTTCGTCACGGGCCAAATCTATACCGATCGAGTAGCTGCCAAACCAATTCGAGCGCAAGCACAGGGCTTGCTCGTATTCTTCACTCTAGGTCTGGGAATGGCCATCGGTGCGAAAGTGGCGGGCCATTACGAAGCGGAACATACGACGGCGGAATCCATTGCGTTCAAAGCTAAAGTAGAAGCAAAAGGTAAAGAAATAGATGTCGCGAAGAAAACTA
Source organism: Opitutia bacterium (assembly GCA_002721705.1). Classification (GTDB taxonomy): domain Bacteria; phylum Verrucomicrobiota; class Verrucomicrobiia; order Opitutales; family Seribacteraceae; genus UBA2993. The sequence continues at coordinate 71,685 of PBLJ01000018.1, read as the reverse complement.
TGGGCGACAATCCTTCGGCAAGTGACAAGGATAGACTTAAGCAACTTGAACAAGAAAAAGCCGCCCTACGTCATTCCGAACTTAAGGCGATTGACTGGAACCCTTTGTGGACCATGCCAGCCTTGATGGCCGGCGGAGTGCTGGTTCTTTTCTTTCTGGTCTTCCGAGAACCCGAGGTTGCCGATGAAAAAAGTGATTCAGATGAAAAAACCGCTTAACAAAAGCAGCATTGAGCCCTAAGTTTCAAATTTCCACCCCCTTTCAATTTACACCAACACCCAAGCTAACCTAAACCGATGAATGACATCCCAAGCTCCTCTCGACGCCAATTCCTGAAAACTGGGTCCGCCCTTTCAGCCGGTGCCTTGTTAGCCGCGCCGTACGTGGCAAAAGCCGCCAAAGACGACAAAGTCCTCAAGATCGGGCTGGTCGGTATAGGTGGACGTGGCAGCGGCGCCGCCGCCCAAGCCATGAACGCGGACGACAACGTCGCCCTAACCGCCATCGGCGATCTTTTCGACGATCGTATCAAGCTGCGCAGCCGCATTTTAAAGGCCCGCGGGCGTGCCAAGTACCAAGTGACCGACGAAACGACGTTCATAGGATTCGACGCCTACAAGAAGGTCATTGATTCGGGCGTAGACGTGGTGATTCTCACCACCCCACCGAACTTCCGCCCCCAACACATCGAATACGCCATCGAGAAGGGTGTGCACTGCTTCTTCGAGAAACCCGTTGCTGTCGACGCCCCGGGGGTGCGAAAGGTGATTGAGTTGGCCAAGAAGGCGAAAGAAAAGAACCTTGGTTTCATGTCGGGCTTTTGCTGGCGCCACCATTACCCGAAACAGGAAGTGTTCGGGCGTATACTCGATGGGGCCGTCGGGGATATTAATGCTATGTACAGCACCTACAACGGCGGTGAAATCTGGAAGAAACCACGCGAGGAAGGCTGGGGAGATCTCGAAGCCCAAATGCGCAACTGGAACGCCCACCTATGGCTTTCGGGCGATTCCATCGTGGAACAGGCCATCCACTGCATCGACATGATGCAATGGGCCATGGGAGACAAAGCTCCCGCTTACGCCGAGGCATCCGGTGGTCGCCAAGTCTACGACGACATGGACAAATACGGCAACATCTTCGACCACTTCGCCGTGGTCTACCAATGGGAGAACGAAGGCGCAGGGGCCCGAGGTTACCATTACTCACGACAGCAAAACGGCACCGCCGGGGGATATGAAGTGGAGGTATACGGAACCAAGGGTTACAGCTCGGCCAAAAACCGCCATGCCATACTCGCCAAGGACGACGCTTGGCGCTTCCGTGGCGAAAACAACGACATGTACCAGACCGAGCATGACGAATTATTTGCCTCCATCCGCGCTGGTAAACCATTCAATGATGGAGAAGTCGCCGCCCGCAGCACGATGGTCGGTATCCTTGGCCGCATGGCTGCATACACAGGGCAAAAGATCACCTACGAGGAAGCCTTGAACTCCAAGCAGGATCTCACTCCGGAACACTTGGACTGGAAAAAACCCTTGGCTGTCCCCGGGGTCCCCGTCCCAGGAGTGACGAAGTTCGTTTGACCCTGTTGCCCTAAGGCAAAACACTAAGGCCGAGCTACTGCTCGAAGCCCCAAGACAGGAAAAGCTCATGAAAAAAGTGGCCTTGTTGATTGGAATCTGGGCCGCTCAACTTTTGCAAGCGGCTGACTATTGCGTGGTGGTCTCGAAAGAAACCGTGGCTGATGAAAAATGGGCCAAGGTAATCGCCGCTCTTGAGAAAAAGCACGACGCCGAAGTGATCCAGTTCAGCAAGTCGGTGGAGGAGGCGCTCCCAAAACTCCGGAAGTCGTTCCCTCGGTACGCTTGTTTCGTGGCGCGTCCACAAGAAACCACCAAGGATTACGTAAAGACCATACACCGCATGACCAGACGTCTCGACGAGGACCCATACACGGACCTTTTCTGGGGCGTACTGACAGGTCGTGACGCTGACAACGCTCTCGCAATCGCGAAAACCTCGGATCCTCTCGTTATTCGAAATTCCTTGGCCTGCACCGAAATTGCCCTCGATCGTTGCGAAAAGGGAAAATGGTTTTGTGAATTNCGCAAAGGCCATGGCGTAGCCAAGGAGAAAGGGAAAGAGGCAAAGGACATNAAATTGCCGCAAGACACCACCTCTCGCTTCGTCAAGGAATTGAATCAAGACAAGCCCGACNTGTTCGTCACCTCAGGCCATGCCACGGAACGAGATTTGCAATTGGGATACCGCTACCGCAACGGTGTCTTTCGCTGCAAGGATGGCTCCCTCTACGGCGCCGACCTGAAGGGTAAAAGACACGTCGTCCAATCTCCCAACCCAAAAGTCTACATGCCCATCGGCAACTGCTTGATGGGACACTTGGATGGACCGGACTCGATGGCTGCCGCTTTTCTCGAGAGCGCCGGGGTACGTCAAATGATGGGCTACGTCGAAGTCACTTGGTATGGTTACATGGGCTGGGGATGCTTGGATTATTTTATCGAGCAACCGGGCCGATACTCCTTCACGGAGGCCTTCTTCGCCAACCATCACGCACTCATTCATCGTCTGGAAACTTGTTTCCCGGAAATTGCCCGCGCAACGCCGGTCAAGGGTATCCCCGGTAGAATCAGCGCAAGGCCTTCTCCTACGGGACGCTTGCTCGGTTTGGGATCGAATGACGCCCGCGGACTCCTCTTCGATCGCGACGTGGTGGCGTTTTACGGCGACCCCGCATGGAGCGCGAAAATGGCTGATGGCAAACGCAACTGGCAACAATCACTGACCCGTGAAGGAGACAAATACAAGTTGACCATTACACCTGAAAACGGGCCGAAGAGTTACGCTCCAGTGAACAAGAATGGTGTGCAACGAGGCTATCGACCATTCGTTGCTTTTTTTGCGAACCGTTTGGGCAAGGCGACCCTTGTTTCGGGACAAGAACTAAACCCCGTGATCACCGACAACTTCATTCTAGTGCCCAATCCTCCCGCTCGCCAACCAGCCCAACCACTGGAAATCGTGTTTCGAGCAAAGGAATTATAAGTCCCGGAGAAACGACCAACCCAACGGTCGTCACTTTCCAAATCCATCCATCCCATGCCCCGTCCTCGCAAAGCGTCGCTTAAGGCTCGTTTGCATGCGGATTGGAAGGCCTTGCGAAAGAAAACTAAGCATTGGATTCAATTTCGAAAGCTTCGTTACAAACGTTTTCTCGAAGCCCGCAAGGCGCGAAAAGCAGATCGATTGGAGCGACGAACCGCCTCATCCCTACAACCACAGGGTAGCGACGTACGTTTCAAGGAAGATTCGGATCCTTCAAAAATAAAACGTATCCAAGCCAATCTTAGGAGTGAAGTAAAAGAATCTCGTGAAGGCATTCGACGGTGGTTCCATTTTAAATGGCAACGGATCAAACACTTCTTTAAAGGAATGAAAACTTGGATCTCCGATTTGCCATCCCTGACAGGTTTTACGAAATACCTTCTGCACCGACGGCGGAAAAACATTCGGGACCAAGACCAAGTTGCCACTCGCAAGGCGAAGGCAAAGGCATCGGGATGGAATAAGTTTCGACGCATTTACTTGCCGGAATGGTTTCGAAGGTGGACAACCGAGAGAAAACCCCTGTCCGTACTTCTTACGGTGGCTTTATTGTTTACCATCGGGATAGGGTTGGCCGCGTATCCGATGTATGGGTGGTTGAAAACCGTTCGAGCGGAGCAACTGTTGGAGGAATCCAGGGAACTTCATGAACAAGAGGAGTTTCAAGAGGCTTTTCGAAAAGCTCACGCATCTTACATGCTGAACCCCAATCCCATAGAAACCTTGCGATGGCTTTGCGAAACGGCGGAATCCATAAAATACCGTGAGTTGCTGTCGTGGAGATTGATGCTGGTAAGGCATGCAAAAAGTACGCCTGAAGATCGTATAAAGTTGGTTCGCACTGCTCTCGCCATGGAAGAACCACAGCTGGCAGAGGAAACCATTCGTGGCATCAACGCCGACAGGGTGGAATCAATGGAATACCTCCACCTCAACTTATTGACCACCTTAGCTCAAGGTCGGCCCGCAAAGAATGCAGCCATTGCTCAATGCCGCAAAATCATGAAATTCGAGAATGCTCCCTTGGCTGCTCATCGCATCTACTGGAGTCTATGCTTGGACAACATGGATCCTCGGTTTGCCAAAGAAGCGATGGACCATATGAAGAAAACCTCCTCGCGCTCGGATGACCGCGGCTTGGCTGCATTGCAAGCGCTTTTGCAGGTCCCTGCCCAAAATGAGGACGCTCGTGAACGCTATGCTCGCGCCATATGGAAACATCCTCTGGCTCAACGCCATGACCGCTTGCTTGGCCTGCGGGCCGTCTATTTTGGACAGCCATTGCCTGAAAACGCATTAAGAGCTGCCTTGGGAGATAAATATGATCGTCTGGAAGAATCCGAGCTGGAAGAGATAACGGCTACCTTGAACGACCTCGGACTGCATGAAAACGTCGCCGCTTTGTTGCCGGTTCGCGACATGAACGAAAATAAGGCGCTCTGGATTGAATGGTTGCGGGCAAGGTTCGGAACAGAAGGGAACCTGGAAGAACAATGGGATCAAGATGCATCAGTTCCATTTTCCAAAAGTGAACGACATTTCCTTCATTCCTTGGTTCTTAGAAAAAGTGGGGAGACGGAAGAAGCCAACAAGGAACTTGAGACCGCCTTGAGCATGGCTTCCAGCGGGGACTTGCCCCTGATGAGAAAATTCGTCCTCCTCCATGAGGACAAGCAAACCTTGGTCGATCTTCTTTACCGATTAGCCAAGGAACCCGAAATGGAACGATGGGCCAAGGCCTTGTTGATGGTGGCCTTGCGACGAGGAACGGATGCCGAACCTTTGGAAGAACTGCTTCTCACGATGAAGCTCGAGGACTACCGGAGAGATCCTCAGACCGCCAACCAGATAAGCCGACTAAAAGCTCTGCATGGTCAAGAAATCGCCGCTTGTCGCAAGTTAGCGGAAAGTCTGGTGGCGCAATATCCTGAAATTAATGAATACCGTTTTACCCTTGCCCTTTGCTATCAGGCAAGCGGTCGAACTGCGGAATCCCTTCGTTTGCTTGAGGGAATAATATCCAACAGCCCCAACGAATGCCCCACGCAACGACTAATCGGAGCAAGGGCGCTTTCTGCAAACGGGTTTGCAAACGAGGCGGAGAACCTTGTGCAAGGGTTTGAAAAAATCCGGCTACTACCTTCTGAACGACAAATCCTCAGCCAAGTCCTTGAGGTCGAAAGCAAGACCGAGCTAAATTCGAAAATTCCTTGAGGCAGTAACTCAAGGAGGAGTTGAGATAACGAAATCGCCCAACAAGCTCCATTCTTCCGGAAGCATCATTTCCGGCCGCAAGCCTTGGGCGATTTTTCGCGCCTCCTCTTCACGATCAAGACCAACCAAGATAGCGACCTTCGTTGAGCGTTCACCAAAGGTCAAACCACGATTACCTCGTCGTTTCATCAGCTCGAAAGCTTCCTCCAATCTACCAGCTTTCAAACGAGCTAGCGCCAAAGTACTCAAAAAAGCGCTGTTTCCAGGAACTAGCTTGACCACTTTCTCGGCTGAATCCGTCGCCTGAGCAACGTCGCGATCCAATAAAAGAGCTAGGTAGGAGTAGTTGTTGCGATTTCCGTTCCGTCGCGGATAACGCTCAGTCAAGAATTTGGCGATTCGCCAAGCAACTTCCGTTTCGCGACGATGCAAAGCCATTTGCAACAATTGCAAACCGACTGACTGCCCAATTTCTTCACCACCCGCCACCAAAGCTTGCAAATAAGCTTTCCAGGCCTCTTCCCCATGACCCGTCAACAAGGCCAATCGTCCGACTGCCAACAAGGTGCTTTGGTCTCCTGAAGAGATGGCATCTGGAACTATGCGCGAGAAAACTTCCTCTTTTCTTCCCTGCGCCAGAAGCAGATAGGCGTTGGCTTGCATCTTGGAGCTTGCATCCAACAAGGAATCGGCACCATCCAGCAAAAGACGAGCTTCCTTTGTTTTCTTCAACATGAGCAGGGCCTGAAAATAGGGATGGAAGCAAGCTTCCTCCCTCACCGCGGTTTCAGAAGAAAGAACTTCCAAAACCAAATCCGGGGCAAATTCCTTGTTCAACCAAACGGCCAATAATACTTCATCCCTTACATGGATGGTTTCGACGGCAGCGTAGAGAATTTCATCACGCCGATCGGGTGCCAACTGCAAATGAAGAGAAGCCGCCCGCAAATAAGTGGCGTCTCCAGTCAAAGGATGACGTTGAATGGCTTGAAGCGCGTCAATAAGGTCTTCGGGGAAAACCCCAGGACCCAGCTCCCTGCTCATGAGCAAATAAAGCGCTTTGAGACCAACGTGAGTGTTCTCCTTGCCCAATTCAAAGAGGATTCGTTTCGCTTTGAGTCTTGAGACAAGATCGGTCGAAAACAAGAGGATACGAGCAAGTTGAAAACGAACGGCGGGATGCTGAGGGGCCTGAGCCAATCGTTGCAACGCATCGTCTAGGCGCGATTCCAAAAACTCCTGCCTGGCAAGCAAGGCAACCACTTCAGGTTGCTCTGAATGCGTATTCTCCAATTCCTGCAAAATGCTCCGTTCAACAGGCTCTTCGATATAATCTTGGGAAATTTCAACCAAGAGCGCCAAATCTTGCCAAGTCGCTTCCCGAGAATCTCGCAGACGACGTAATAACTCCAAGGCTTTGGGAGGGTTTTCAATTGCCAAAGCTTTGGCTTCACGCCGTAACAAATCAGGGTCATCCGGTCGATCTTGACGCATGGATTCAAGCTTAGCCTGCACTTCCTTGCGACTCCCATGCCCCACAAGATCATCGTATTCCTCAACTTGACGATTCCATTGCTTGCTGTCTCGCCATAGGTAAATAACCCAAGTCAACAAGGCTAAAGAAACAACCAAAACGATCTTCTTCATGACCGTTGATGCTCAAATGTTGGGGCAAGCAAAGGATTCTTCAGGTTTCAAGCGGGGAATGATTCGTTTGGGCGCGATGGCGAACCCATTCCCGGCATCCAGCAAAACCTCCAAGAGTCAATCCTAGCAGGGTAAAGACCAAAGCGGGTTCAGGAGCACCGCTTCCGCCTCCGCCGCCGCCTCCGCCGCCGCCTCCGCCGCCGCCTCCGCCGGCGTTGTTGGCAACCCAAGTGGCGAAGTCCTCTGCAACGGGTACATAGTAATTACCTCCATAGGAAGGATCCGGGTCAGTGTAGGAACCCCCTATATTCGCTCCTTGAGGAGAAGCCGAAACGCTGTAACCTATGTCCTTCAAAAGGGCGAAATCCAGCTCGCTGACACCTCGTCGAGTATTGGTGGGGATGGCCACACTCATACTGGGATGACATCCACAGTTAATGTGTGATGCATTCAGAGTGCCGAAATGGCTCTGACTGGAAGGATCGATAGGTACTGGTTGGTTATTGTAGGCCGCCTTGCCGAAAGCACCCTGCCAGAGGTTGCCCGACTTGTTTGCCTTCCAAGCCTCCCATATGTTGCTAAAGCCCATGAGGTGGCCTATTTCGTGAGCCATGACCGAATAAAAGTCGAATGAGCCGGACGCAGTAGCATCGGCCGAGGTGGTCAAATCAGTGTCATCGTACCAACTGAAGGAAGTATTCACGGTAATGGATCCACCGATCGAATCATAGTTGGTCGTCGAATTACGAGTGTTGTTCCAGTAGTTGACCCAAGAGTCTCCCGCGAACATACCGCCGTAACCGTAACCGGAATACGCAGTCGCGAGAGAAGCTCCGGTTCCTCGGGCTTTGGCTCCTAGAAAAATGATCACTTGGTTTGGGTTGCCTACAACGTTGCCTTCCGAGGTGGTACTGCCTGCATTCACCTGGAGAGAGGCCAGCGTGGTGGGATTTTTGGTACTCAAATAAGCAGTGCCCGCCGAACCGTAATCGGCTGGGTTCAAGGAACCAAAACTCTCGCTTCCTAGACGCGACTCAAAGGCGTACGCCGCTTGATCCACGACGTAGCGTCTCTCATCGGTGAAGTAGTTAGTCGTGTCGTAGCTGTAATCGAAGATGATATCGATAGCCCCAAACCCATTCGACCAGCCGCACAAGGTCATAAAGACCAAAGTTGCACGAATCCAAGTGCCTTGGAGAAACGTCTGGTTGTGAAGCATGGGGCTCAAAATGGGTGCCCATTCAGGGAAACGTCGATGCTGCTGCAGATGCAAGATGAAATTTCGTTCTTTGTCACCGCCGGAGAGTATCGCCAAGCCAAGCGATCACGGCTTCACTCATACGAGGCAATGCGTCACCTGAAAAGACGTGATCAGCTTCTGGAATTTGAACCAAGGCCTTGGGCTCCTTGGCCAATTCGAAAATCTCAAGAGAATCCTCGATGGGCACAACGTCGTCCGCAGTACCATGAACGAGAAGCCATGGCACGCTGATGCCAACCGCCTTGGGTGCAACCGACCCGATATTTTGCATATCGGAGGCAAATGTAGTGGAAAGCGGGCAGGAGGGATCTTCCCACATGCAGCCTTCGCCGGGAATCTCCTCACCGAATTCGCGTTCATGGAAAGCAGCTGTATTGACCATGCCGGCAAGTGAAACGAGATAGCGTATGCGAGGGTCGGAAGCTGCAGCAAGAACACCCACGGCTCCCCCCATGCTGTGACCTGCATACGTAACTCTCAGATTGCTTGCGCTTATGGCATCAAGAACAGCTTTCAAGTCTTCCACTTCCTTTGAAATGGTGCAATCCCCGAAGCGGCCTCCGGAATCACCATTGCCTGAAAAGGACATGCGCAGAACGGGCATCCCCTCCTCTGCCACGGCCTCGGCCAAACCGAGGACGAAAGGACGATCCTTGTTTCCAGTTACTCCATGCCCAATGACAAGCAAGTCACGGGCGCCCTCAGCTCCTTCGTGAAATTGATAATCAATTTTTTCCGCGTGGGTATTAAATATTTCGCCAAACATGGGAGGCATGATGAGGAAACAGGTTTGCGGGAGCAAGTTCGTTTGGAAATTCAACCTTGGGTATAAACCCATTCGCTTTGCAATCGGGGCAACTTGAAAAAGCAAAGCGCCCGATCCGCGAGGATCGGGCGCTTGGAAAACTTTGCAGGGCAAAGGGCTCAGTCTGCTATCTCGGCAGCATGAAACTCAAGCCAATCATCCAGGTTGTTCAAGTTGATGGCGTCTCTCGGCTCACCGTCGGGAAGACCATTTGCGGAGAGAATTTCTTGGCGTGTACCATCGTCGTGAATATAACCGGCGATGGAATCGTTGAGGGCTTGAACGGAATCAGCATCCAAGATTACACCAGGTTGAGCTTGGACCCACGCCTCGAATTGGGGATAAGTAGGCTTTTCATTGGTGACATAGGCTCGGACGGCTTCGGCATCGAGTCCTAGGCCAGCAATGACCATGGAATCATAGCCTGCCCCGATCCCCGGGTAACCATCGGCAATTTTGCCGGCAGCCTCGAGGGAGACCTTTTGCCAAAGGCGAGGTAAATGGAGCACGCCCAAGGGGCCTGTCGTTCCAGAACTAATGAGAGGTACGATTGTAGACATATCTAGATAATGGGTTGGTTGTTGCGTGGATTGGGTATAAGCCGCACAACGAAAGGGTTTGTTGGACTCTGTCAAACGCAAAGGAAGGTCATCATCGCAAATGCCCCAACAAAAAGTTGGACAAAACGCCCGAGGAAACTCTTTTATTTGTCATCTCTCAAAGAAGTCTTCAACCATCCCAAAACATGAGTACTAAGGAAAAGAAAATCGGTTTCGTAGGCGTTGGTCGCATGGGCGCCAACATGGTCCGCAATCTCAAAGACAAAGGCTATCACATCAGTTGCGTGAACGACGTTGCCAGTGAAGCCGCCGCTTCCCTCGCAGAAGAAATCGGTTGCTCCCACGCAATGAGTCTCTCGGAAGTCACGGCTTCTTCGGACGTCGTAATCACCGTGGTTACCAACGATGCCGCCATGGACGCCATCTTCTTCAGCGAAGGAGATAACTTGTTCCAAGGGGCAGCCGGCAAGACCTTCATCAATTGCGCCACGCTTTCCCCTGAAATACACATAAAACTAGAAGAGGCCGCGGCCGGAATCGGAGCCGATACATTGGAGGGATGCATGGCCTCCAGTATCACACAAGCAAGGGAAGGCACCCTTTATCTAATGATCGGTGGAAAAGAGGAAGTCTTTCAGGAAGTGAAGGATTTACTGGAAGATCTCAGCGTAAATTTGCGCTTCGTCGGAGGCGCGGGGAAAGCCGCCCAAGTCAAGGCTCTCGTGAACATGGTGATGAATATCAATACCGCCGCCTTGGCCGAGGGGTTGGGCATTGGCGACGCCTTGGGTCTCGATTTGGAAATGTTATGCGAGATATTTTCTCAAACAGGCGCCAATTCACGTGTATTGGAGACCGATGCCGAGGACATGTTGCTCCGAGATCATGAATGTTATTTCTCGAGCGATCATGCTGCGAAGGATTCAGGAATCGCCATCGACGTCGCTGAAAAGGTTGGCGTGGAGGTTCCTTTGGCCAAGGCGACCTTGGGCCAATATCAAAAAATGGTGAATCTCGGATTGGGCGAACTGGACAAGTCCGGTGTTGCCGAACTTACTTTTAAAGGACGCGGCGAGAAATCCTAGTCTACTTTACAAGTTGCGATCATGGATCAACTTGAGTGATTCATAGTTCTCCACAAAGTCTGGGTCCTTGCGGCGGATGTTATCCAAACCGGTGTTTTCCTCAAACCATCGACCCAAGCTAATCGTCAATTCAATGTTCGAAAGGAAACGATGTTTGGGGTTGAGGCGTCGATACTCCCGTAATGTCTTGCAATCAAAGTATTCCGGGTTGGGATCAGGAGGCGGTTTGTCATCAGAATAAGAGGAAGGTAAAACCACTTCGGTCTGCCGTGATTCTGGAACGGAGACCACGGTGGCTTCATCCTCGGCCTCAGGCAGAGAGCCATCAACCAAGGGGGACTGTTTGGGGGCTTCCTTATCAAGTTTTTCAGGCGAACCAAGAACACGATTAACTTCCATCATGTATGAGTATCCCAAGGCCAGGCTTGCCTTGACTGAATCGTGGGCAGAAACTTTCCCGTGATAAAGCAAGCCCCTTAGGCGTTCCTCGGAAGGGTTGCTGTCCGATTTCCGCAGGTCGTCCAACCAGTCCAATGCCTCGTCTTGAACCTTTGTCTCCGTGTTTTCATCCGTAAGAAACAAAACAAATGGTGGATTCTCGGAATCCGCGGGAAGCGACGGCAACTTCTTGGGTTGATGGAAAACAAGGAGTGCTAAATTTTCCGTATCTTGATGTGCAAAGTCTTCGGAAACTTCGGAATCCACCCAAACAAAAATGCGGCGAGCTAGATGTGGATGGTTATCCGCCAAAGCATTTACGACAGCAGAAAGATCTCCATCCACGATACCACAAGCAATTGATTTTTGAAACAATGGCGTGAATTGCTTTTCCAATTTTTTCTTGGCGGCCTTTGCCTCCTTCTCCTCCTTGTATTTCTTGATAACCCAAAGCACCGTTGCCTCGACCTTATCCTTCCCCCCTAACGGTTCGAGAATGGTTCGATCAATGCCTTTGCGGTCGACAAATCTCATAGGGACAAAAGAAGGTTTGGACGCAGGGGGAGCGTTATGCAAAAACTCGTTGTAAATCTTGTCGCGAGTTGCCCTCGTGTGACCCAATACTGCACGAGTAAACTTAGTTTCGGCTTTGAAACGCTTGTCGCCGAAGCCGGAATTGCCATCGGGTATGGTTTGAAACTGATCAATAGGAATGTGCCTAAGCCATTTCGGGAAAGATTTCTTATCACTTAGTTTCCATAAAAAATCTGCACGGAGTTTTGCGTAATCCTGATGGAAACGATAAAATATTTGCTCGATAAAGAAAATCCCTATGAGGGTAGAAACAACGATTAGCAAAGTTTTGAGGACGGTATGCATCAGCTCAAATCACCTCCTTCTCATCGGTAGGCTCAAGTTCTTGTTCCCGTAAAGGTGACAAATCTTCTGGAGAACTAGGTTCACTTGTCGGGTAAGATGGTGGTGTATACATCGCCTCTTCCGTTACAGGAGGCGGCTCGTCGAAGGAATCCGCGGCGCTCGGCAGCGGCGGCGCCTCCTCGGCGGGAGACGGCTCGTCGAAGGAATCCGCGGCGCTCGGCAGCGGTGGCGCCTCCTCGGCGGGAGGCGGCTCGTCGAAGGAATCCGCGGCGCTCGGCAGCGGCGGCGCTTCCTCGGCGGNGGGNTCATAACCAGAATCACCTTCCGGAATCAAAGAGGGAACGGGCGGTGGAGCCTCGTCAGCATCCGAAGTTTCAGGCTCATTCCCTTCGGGTTGCTCCTCGCCTGGTGGGGTAACTACATCATCATTCAAAAGTGTCTCGACCGAAGGAATGTCATCCTTTACTTCGTTCGTACCGGGAGCATATTCAGCGGCAAGAGGTTCCGCCTTCAGAACCTTTTTAGCTATTGGCTTGCGACGCCTCCTATAAGCGCTTCCACGAAATCCAAGCCAACACAAGAGGATCGATCCAATTCCCAGAAACAACGAACATCCGAATAATTGGTATCCGTCCTTATTGCTCAAAAGATGATCTCCGTACAAAAAGAAGCTCCACAAACCGCAAAAAACTAGGCCTAGCAAAACACCCGTTATCCATGAAAAAACTTTCAGAGCGCCGACGGAGCCATTCATCCAGCCTATCACTAAGCAACTCACGGCAAGATAAACGCTCAAGCTCGACCATACGGCAGCCACTACAATATGCGTTTGCTCAAACCCTAAAACTCCAATATCGTAGCCTGCAATCCGGGATTTGCCCAAAATCGCTATCAACTCCTTTAGTAACTTAACCTCCCCCATGGCGGCATACCAAAATGCGGCTGCAACTAGCAGGCAGAAAATACCTACGACGTGATAGAACGTCTTGCTGAGGCTGTGCACGGGCAGGGGCTAAATGTTACTGAGGAAAGGGAAATTAGTACCCCAAATTACCTCGTTTGACAAGGAGGAATAAAAGGGGCTGAAATCAACGCTTCCCAGGCGGGAAACTATTCAAGTAAATCCACACGGCATCGAATTGCCGCCGCGCATCACCATCAAGCAAATCAATCAACCCCGAGCGACCCTCATCATCCGCAAACTTCGGCATAATGGTCGCAGGGTTGATGCGGTAGGGGTTTAGCATCCAACGCAAGTAATGCTCCCTGCGCATTCTCTCTCGTGAATCCAATAAATTGATGCCCTGCCCTTCAAAAACGGCTGTAGGGGCACGAGCTCCTATGCCATGGCAAGTAATGCAAAGAATGCTTGCCATGCGAGCTCCGGCTTGAGCCATTTTGGGCAGTTCCTCCTTGGCAACTACGGGTTTTTCCTCAAAGGCCAAGCCACAAGAATGAGCCAAGCCTTCGGCCAACTTTTTCGCGTGCGCGGAAAAAGCAGGCATACGGGCAGGCATCCATGGCCGCGACTTTTTCTTGATCGTACCATCCAGCAAGGAACGCGTCCAGTCGGCCCTAAGTTTTTCGCCAGCATAAGTTAGGGACGGTGGAATTCGATTGGAGGGGTGAGCCAGTCCCGGGTTTTCCTTTTCCACCTCAACCCGAGACGCCTTTGGTAGCCATGCGTCAAGTTCTTCCGTATAGACGTTCCACAAGCTTTCCGTCTCATCACGCGTATGGCAGGCGAAGCAACGTAGTTCATTGAACTGACGATTCGCAAATTCATGAGGTACCATACGATGCACGGCATCTTGACCCTTCTTGAGGAATTGGATAATCGCCGTCTGCCTGTCAGGAGAAAAACCAAAACGAGGACTACCACCGACATCCGCTAAACAGCCCTTTTCTGCATTATTTGCCAAAGCGGAAAAAGGTGGCGCTTGCAGGGAATTTTCGATCGGAGCCTGATGGCAAGTAGCGCAACCTCGCTGCGCAAAAAGAGTACGACCTTTTTCCTCGTCGCCCAAATCTGAAACAGGAACTGCAGAACTATCAGCTAATTCACGAAGGAAAAGAGCCAAATCGGAGGCTTCCTGTGGAGATAACTTGAAATCAGGCATACGAGTCCATGAAAAATGCTGCCCTGGGGATTGGAGGAATTGGCTCAAGGCTCCTGGCAAGAATTTTCTATCCATACCAACAAGAGAGATTCTATCGGTGTCTTGGCCTGGCTTTTCTTTTTTGACCAGATGACAACTGATGCAGCCCGACGAAGAAAACAAGGAGGCACCCCGGTTCAAATCACCAACGGTGGCAGGTTTGAGGTCTTTGGGGGGTGGTATTTTCAGGGTGGATAGAAAACGAGCCAAATGCCTCGCCTCCTCGGGTGTATCAACAAGCTCGGGCATCCGGGCAGTGTGTCGGAATTTTTTTGGATTCAAAATCCAATCGGCCATCCAAGCTTCCTTCAGCCGTGAACCAATACCCAGCAGGGAAGGACCTGTCGCCAAGGCTTCAGACATCGCAGTTCGAGGATCAAAGGCCTTTGCGGGTTGATGGCATCGGAAACACCCGTGAGAAGCTACTAGCAAACGCCCTACGCGTATTTGAGTGGAATGAAGGAAAGGCTCGGCGGTTGATTGAGTCGAGTTATGGCCGAAGGATTTTGGTGGGATCGTTTCCCGAGCGAAATCCCTTCCTTTCCAATAGAAGCGCAAGCGCCCAGCGCCTGAATCAGCACTGGTGAACCGAATCTCAATCGGGTGATTTCCACCATTCAAGCGCAAGCGTTCGGACTCCAAAGTCGATAAATCTTCGCCCTCGGCGTGCAAAACCTCTTCTCCATTGATCAATAGGACGGCTTTACCAAAACCAGCGAATGAAAAGTAGAGCCTTTCGCGTTTCTCCAAACGCAAAACCCCTCGCCAAGTAGCCTGGAATGGGCCTGGGGAAAGGAAGGGTGTAGGCGAAGTCCCTTTTTCCACAAACAACGCAACCCTGCGTTGCAAACGAAAATCAGCGTGACCCGAATCTTTTGCCTTGCTCCGAAACTCGACCACCAAGCCATCGAGAATCGCGTCCTCGGCCTGAAGTGGGTAAAGAACAGCAAGCACTGCCACCCCAAAGAGCAAGCGCAGGTTCACGACCTTAAACGTCGGCTAGCTTTCCGGTACTATCACCCAAAGCCTCGGCCTCAACGCCCATGCGATCAAGAAGAGCGAGGAAGAGGTTGGTCATCGGAACGTCCTTGAAGGACGCGTGTCTTCCTACTTTAAGACCAGCGGCGGAACCACCGGCAAGCAAAGCCGGAAGGTCATGGTGGTTGTGGCGATTGCCATCACTGATGCCACTTCCATAGACAATCATGCAATGGTCTAATAACGAAGATCCATCGACTTCCCGGGCATTTTTCAGCTTCTTGAGAAACGATGCGAATTGTTGGACGTAAAAACGGTCGATTTTAGCCAATTTGGCGATTTTCTTCTCGTCGTTGCGATGATGGGAAAGCGAGTGATGACCTTCGGACACCCCAATGTGCTTGAAGCTACGGTTGCTTCCGTCGTGAGCGAGCAGAAAGGTCGATATTCGAGTCGTATCGGTTTGGAACGCGAGCATCATGAGATCAAACATCATGCTAATGTGCTCGCCATAATCGGAAGGGATGCCTTCGGGACGAGAATACTTGGGGCGAGGGGCGGCGTTTTTTTCGCCTTTTTCGCTTTTCTCTATGCGTTTTTCCAAATCTCTAACCGCCTGAAGGTATTCCTCGACCTTCATACGGTCCGTGTAACCTAATTTGCGTTGCAAGCGATTGGCATCCTCAAGGGCGAAATCCAAAATACTGCGCTCATGTCGCTGACGGCGCGTTTGGCTTTCGGACTCTTCTCGAGGCATGCCATTGCCAAACAGGCGATCGAAAACCAATCTGGGGTTCGCCTCCGGCGCCATGGGCAAGGATTCGTTTTTCCAAGAAAGATTGTATTGATAAGCGCAACTGTATCCGGAATCGCACTTACCCGATCGACGGGATTTATCGCAACTGAGTTCCAAGGAAGGCAGTTTCGTCAAGTGACCAATCTTTGCAGCAGCCACTTGGTCAACGGAAATTCCGATGCGTATGTCAGCGCCTGCGGTCTTCTTCGCCTGGCATCCAGTCAAGAAAGTGGCATTGGCCCTCGCATGGTCTCCTGCTCCATCGCCATTGGCAGCGGCTTTGGCATGATCCAAGCCACCCATAACCTGCAACTTATCGCGCACTCCGGCAAGCGGTTGCAAGGTAGGCGACAAGGCAAATTGTGATCCTAATTCATTAGGGGTCCACTCCGGCATGATGGCACCATTGGGCACGTAAGCAAAACCCATGCGTAATGGAATCTTGGTACCCACTTTAGCCATGGCAGAGGTAGGCAACATGGCCTCCAGGGCAGGAAGGGCCATGGCCGTGCCTAAGCCACGAAGGAAAAACCGGCGGGAAAGCTGTGTATTGCGGCTCATGTTAAACCTATTTAAACTAAACGGTAGTTGTGCCTTAAAATCAAGCTGGAAAGAGGCACTGTTAGCTTAAGGAGCGCGTAAGGGGTCCCCTCTCCTTTTTTGAAACGGAACACTTTCCACAATGGCAACGACTAGTGAAGAGAAACCATAGCCGTTCTTTTTCACTTGGTGACAAATGCCATCAATTGCCATTCGATCGTAATATTCGAGGCCACGGCCCAAGGCATAGGTCAACATAGCTTCGGTCAAGCAACGAACGAAGCTGTCGCGACGATCCTTGGCGAGTAGGAGCTGGAGTTCCAAGGCACCGTCGAAGCGCTCACCGGTAGGCAGTTGGCCGGCCGCGGAAAGAAGCTTTCCACGTTCATGGGAACGCCAACGCCCAATGGCATTGAAATTCTCGAGCGCGAACCCGAGTGGATCCATGGCGGTATGGCAGGTGGCGCAGCGCGCATCTGAACTGTGCTTCTGCATCTGCTCACGCAAAGTCAGGCCTTTCTCGGAGTCGGTTTCTTCGTTCAACTCGGGCACGTCTTCCGGAGGTTCCTTGGGCGGAGCCCCTAAAATATTGTCCAAGACCCATTTACCTCGCTTGACCGGGGAAGTCCGTGTTGGGTTCGAGGTGATGGCGAGAACACTGGCATGAGTGAGAATACCTCCTCGGCTGGTTCCTCTCAGGGAAGCCCATTCGAATTTGTCCGAGAAATCCCCCTTCAATCCATAGAAACGAGCCAAACGTTCGTTGACGAAAGTATAGTTGCCCGTGAGAAAATCGGACAAGGGACGATCTTCCGAAAGCAAATAATGAAAGAACGTTTCGGTTTCGCGTCGCATGGAAATTTTCAACTTCTCATCGAATTCAGGAAAGCGATTGGGGTCAGGAGTGATTAGTTCGAGGTCTCTCAACTGCAACCATTGTCCGGCGAAATTGGATCCGAGAGCGCTGGCTTTGGGATCACGCAACATACGTTCAACCTGATCGGTCAGGTTTTTTCGTAAAGTGCCGCGAATCGCGTGCCTGAAAAGTTCATCGTCGGGCATGCTGCTCCAAAGGAAATACGAAAGCCGGGAAGCCAAGGCGAATTCATCGACTTCATGGACTTGAGCGGGGTTGCTTGGGTTAGGCTGGTATTCGCCGCGGAAAAGAAAATTCGGTGAGAGCAAGGTTGCCTTGAGTGGCACCCGAATAGCCTGCTCGAAGTCATCGCCATGCTTGGAGGCGTCTTGGTAAAGCTTGAAAAGCCCTTGTAGCTCCTCTGCGCTAGGTGGCCGACGAAAGGCTCTCCCGACAAAACCCCGCAAAACGTTCTTGGCATAGGCTTCGTCATCCATTCCAGGGTGTCTCTTTACCAGAATCCTGTCTCGCGACTCGGCAGCAGAGGTCGAAGGCGTGGAAGGAGGTACGACCTCCAGGGATTCTACGTAGAGGTTGCGGTCTCGAAGTCGGGGATTGCGGTTCTTGGGATCATAGAAGTCGTTAGGGAAGGCAATTTGCAGGTCTTGAGGTCCCTTCCTGTCCACTTGAGCCTTTACTTCGTACCAACCGGAATCGGGTGGTTGCTCCTTTACTGAAAAAGTACCTAGGCGTCGGCCGGAAAGACGAATCTCCATCTTGGCCAATTCGTTGCCGGCTCGAGTGGCATAAGCCTTCACGCGCAAGCGGTACTCTCCGGATTCGGGAAACAAAACCCTGGTTCTCGTCACACCGTTGGTGTACAAATTCACGAAATCGCCATCGTTGGAACCATCGCCGCGAAAACTGGATGCCGGAATGCGACTTGACTTGGCTGGAGAAGTGGTTGCCCCCAACGCCTGCTCCAAGGCTTTGTCGGCGGCGGCGAAGTATTTCTCCAGCAACAAGGGGGAGATGGTCAGCACGTCTCCTATGTTGTCGAACCCGTAGCCGGAATCATCTGCAGGAAAATCCTCGGCCGGCTTGAAATCGATCCTGAGTAGTTCGCCAATGGTGTTGTCGTATTCCACGCGATTAAGTCGTCGTATGGTGACGCGGCCCGGATCCGGCTTGCTTGGGTCCAACTTGAAAACGACCTGCTCGATCCAAGCCAATATTTCCTCTCGCTCCTTGTCGCTTGGTTGCGGCTTGCGCCCAGGGGGCATCATCCGGCGATGGAGGTTTTCCCAGACACGCTCCCAAATCTTGTGGTCGGCAAGCAATTCACTTTGGTTGCGGTGAGTATCCAAGGCAAAGTCGCCTTTCTCGGCTCCATCGCCGTGGCAGTCATAGCAATACTCGACGAGAATGGGCTCGATGCGATCTGCAAATCGCGGAGGCGGAGCTCCCCGGAGGTCCATGGAGAGAGCGCCTAGCGTTACAACCGTAGCAAAGACGAACAATGGATACCTAGCGCTCAACTGCATGATTGAATGAAATCGAAAAATTGAATACCATCAGTCATGGAGGAATGCAACCGCCCGGGAAAGGCACAAACTCGATTTTTGTCAGCGCTCCGGCAATGTTTTCGCCAACACCTGCAAGGAGTCGAAACGGATTTCGGTACTGGCGTAGGGTAACCCCCAAAGGCAGCATTTGCCTCCGGCAAAAGGAGTTGGGAATTCATGGACAAGGTTCCATTCGACCGGCTCCTTGGTCCCGCCAATCCATGTTTTGGCGAACACCATGGTGGCGTTTTCCCCCTTGGCTTCAGCCCGAAAACGCAAATGCGTCCAAGCTCCGGACTCCCAGGCAAAAGGCGCCGTCGCCACGGTTTCTTCCCCTAGGATAAGCTGTAAATTACGAGTCGCTGGATTAAGTCGCAGGCGATAACCGCTGACACCGCCCAATGCAGCGGCAAAGGCAGGCATGCGACGCCCTTTCCGAGTGGATGACACGCGGCACCGCAGCTCCACCGGCTTGCCCTTCACTCTTGGTCCGAAGAGAATGCCAAAATCTCCAACTGGGTCGCCGGGCAGTGACAACACCTTGTTCCCATCGATTTCCCTCACCGCAAAATCCCCATCGAGAATGAAGAGGTCGTCAGGCTCTTCTCCCACCGGGTAGGATGAGAAATCGTTTTCATATACCATGTCCCAACTACCTGAAGAGGATGGGTTGGTTTGGGCAACGGACGAAGGCTTTGCATTGGAATCTTTATCTCCCTCAGGAGCGCTGGTGATAACGCATCCATTTAAAAGAATAGCGGCCATGAAAGCCAAGGCCCCAAACAAGTCTGTTCTCTTTTTCAGCTTCATTCGTTTCTCAAAGCGGGCAATTGGCTTTTGCGCAAGGACAGAGTGACGGCAAACCAAGTCCAAAACATGGAAAGAACGACCAAGCCAACAAAAAGCCACCCCAAAGCAGAGCTTGGTTTTTGACCAGACCCTCCGAATAGCATGGGCGCAATGCCGACCACCGCTGACAAGGCGCCAACGCCCAATCCCCACAAGGCCAAGCTCATATGCTCCACCGTGGCAAAATTACGCAACCCGCTCAGGGGATACCCGACTGCTTCCATAAGGCCGAATTCAGCCGAACGCTCCAACACGTTGCGGGCGACCACCACGGCAAGTCCGGCCGTACCCAAGAGAAGTCCCAACCCGCCCAAGGCTTGAAAGATGGCTATATAAGTATTCTCCACTTTCTGCAAATTGCCCAGACGCTCGCTGGCAAGGCCAAGCTCCAAACCGTAGTCAGACAATCGGTCGACAAGATGATTACGGACCTGAGCAGCGTTTTTATCAGGTGGCGGGTCTACGAAAAAACCACGATAGCCACCTTCGTTGGGGAATTTTTCCTGAAAGTTTTGCTCGGAAACGTAAAGGGCTCCTTGGAGCATGGATCCATCGACCACGGCAGCGAGTTGCACTTGGAAAGGCTGCCCTTCTTCATCTCGGTACTCGATCACGTCACCAATGTTTTTTTTCAATGCCCACATCATTGTGTTTTTATCGACGGCAGCGGGAATCGCTCCGTCCTTCCCGGGTTGCGCCAAGGTCGACCAATCGCCTTCGGAAAAAGTGAAGCGGCCTTTGAATTCGGAAGGGTTCACGCCGTAGAGACTCGGGTGCAGAGCCTTGTTCAAATTAAGGCAACTGGCATCGTCCCCTTCTCGGAGGCGAAGCGGAACAATGGTAGCATCATTGAGAAGAGTTGAGTTGAGTTCGAAAAATTCACGCCCTTCCCTGCTGTTCAAATCGTCATAAACAGGCAAAGCGGTCTCACCAATGAAGGCGAAGCCGCCAGTGCCGGAAGCATGATCCTCCGTATCCTGGGAAGAGTCCTTACGAAAAGCACCCGTACCAATCACGAGAAAAGCGCCTGCCGCCATGGCGCCCACAGTCACCAAGCTTCGACCGGAACGCCGTGCCACGTTCCGTCGACTGAGCGTCGCGGCATCGGGAACGGCTCCTGATTCACTCGCCGTCTTTAACAGCTTGGCTCGAAAGAAAAGCAGGCCGGCTCCGAGTAAACACCACCCGGCGCCGAAAAACGTCATGGAGGCCTTTGGACCGCTCAAATCGGTTGCAAAAACCATGCCTATGGCAGCAAGAAACAAAACTCCTGCAAGGACTACGGTTACCTTGCCGGTGCCGGTTGTGGAAGATTGGATCGTAGGCGCCGTGGCAGCCAAGCTCTCGCCTAAAGCCAGCAATTCGCGAGGCTCCACGCGAAGCTGACGACGCGTGGCCCACCACATCGCGAGTAAAGCCATGACAAGGGATCCGCAAGTTCCCAATGCAATGGAGGTGGTGGTGGGCGCAAAATCGAAATTAGCGCCGGAAACGGCTCCGCTCCAGTCACTGGCAAGCAAATCCAGCACGGTTTGTCCGTAAGAGTAGGCCAATAAAATACCCAAGCATGAGCCAACCAGCGCGAGCAGCGAACCTTCGGTAAGGAACAGAAGCCTCACTTTCCCACGCGGGATGCCCACGGCCAGCAAAAGGCCCGCCTGCCTATTGCGTTGCTCCATGGCGAAGGCGAAAAGCATGCCCGTCAAGGCCATCGCCGCAATGATTACGAAGAAGCTAAACCCGAGAAAAAGTCCTCCGAATTCAACGGGCGACTCGCTGGCGTCCATCGCATCCTGCCTGAGCGAATGGAGAAGCAAGCCAGCTTCCGAGGGGGTCAATTCGTCGCGTAAAGTATTTTCGATGTCTTCCGTTGAAGCATCGGTTTCCATTCGAAGCCCAGTAAGAGTTCCCCAGCGGTTGCCCCACATGGTCTGACCTGCCGAAAGTGTCACGAAAGCCTTGGGTGAATCCCTATAGGTTTCCCAATAGGTTTCATCTTCGCCCCGAATCTCAACACCATGGGATTCATCCTCGGGATCAAAGCTGATATTCCAGTCGCCGTAACTCTTGGTTTTGGACAATCCCGGTATTTGAGGAGTCCAATCGCTAATCTCGTTTTTAGGTATCTCAAGAGGCATTGGCGCCTTGTCGCGGAAACGGAAAGTTTTGGATACAACCTCCAGCTTACGCCGTTCACCCACCACGAAGTAACTGAGGGCAATCTGCTCATTGCGAGAAGTATTCAAGTCCTCCAAAGCCCATTGATTGAGAACAATTTCATCGTCGCCCAAATCATCGGGCAAGAAATCCACTTCGTGTGGTTCCACCGCAGTTACCATCGAATAGGCGATGGGTAGCTTGGAGCCATTGGAATCCCCTTTGCCCATGGTGTTCACGAGGTAAGTAAGCACTCCCGTGGCATTGGCATCGAGCTTTGCAGCCGCTCGTTGACCGGCTCGTTGCAAGGAATCATCGAGAAACACTTGGCGTGAACGAATCGTCCTCAGTGAGTCATCCTTCAATTCCTTGATTGAAATTCCGGCATCAGCTAAAGACCACACTCGATCGAGAACCGTCGATAACCGTTCCAAGGCGACCGATTCACCTTGCGGCCGGCCAATAAGTAGAAAATTGGCGAAGTCTCGTTGCTCCCTATCCTGCTCCAAGTTCAAAAACATTCGCTTCTGCAATTCATTCAACGGAACAAACACCGTGGGAGGCTCGTTTTGGTTGCCAGACAAACCAAATCGACCAAAGGCCTCCGTTCCCACAACGCCTCCCAATTTCTTTTGAAGGACTTTCGCAACGTTGGCGTTGTTCTTGCGATTTCCGGAAAGAAGCGCCTCTCGAGAGAGCACGTCCGGTTTCTCGACCATCAACCCTAGGCGAGCGCCTGACTCAATCGCCAAGGCATCGTTTAATCTCTCGTTGACGAAAAATTTATCGTTCGAGAGATCGGGTGCCTGCGATGGATCGGGAGCGAGTTGCCAAAAACGTTCGTCCACGCCCAAAACCTGAACGTTGCGAATGGTTTTGTCGTCGTCCGGCGCCCGAAGGTTTCCACGGCTAACCACAATGGGCGCCACCACAATCTCTTCCTCGAGTTCGCTGGCAATGCGATCCGCTAAATCCTCACGGAAAAAGCCGTCCTTCTTAAGCAACGCCAAGTCCGCTTGCCCAATGCGTTCATCCGCCAACCGCTTCAGCGTGGCCTTGACCGAATCACCCACCATGAGGGCGCCCACCAACACCATCGAGCACAAGGCGGCCCCGGCGACCACGCCCAGATGCTGACGCCAGTAGTACCGCAGGTTGCGGATGACGATGCCGAAGAGAGTCATTGGTTCAATCCTGGACCAACCCGCCATCGTCGAGACGGTAGGTCATGCCCATGCGAGAGGCGACCTCGGCGGAATGAGTGACAGCCAAAAGCGTCAAGTTGCGCTTGTCGTTGAGAGACACCAGCAGTTCGACGAGCTTGTCCGAGTTGGCCTTGTCGAGCGCTCCGGTCGGCTCATCGGCCAGAAGCAACTTGGGATCGTTCACCAAGGCCCGGGCAACCGCCACGCGCTGGCTTTCCCCACCGGAAATCTCCGCTGGACGATGGTGCATTCGATCCGACAAGCCGACTTCCTCGAGTAACTCCTCGGCTCGCTGACGCAAGGCATCGCCTGATATTTTCGAATGACCCGCGAGAGCAGGCACCATGACGTTTTCCAATATGGTACATTGCGGCAAAAGGTGGTGCGACTGAAAGATGAACCCAACGGTTTGGTTGCGAAAGGCGGCTGCTTCCTTGTGAGAAAGTGCGTTCAGTTCGAGACCATCCACCTGAATTTCTCCACCACTTGGCTGATCGAGAGTGCCTATGACGTTCAAGAGAGTGCTTTTGCCGGAACCGGATGGTCCCACGATGGCGGCCGCTTGGCCCTCGTCGACTTGCAGGTTGATTCCCGAGAAAACCTCGACGGCATCGCCGCCGCCGGGCGAATCGTAGCTTTTGGAAACATTGCTTAACTCAATGAAAGAGCTCATGGGAATCTTGTTTTTACAGGGATCATTAGGCACTGACTCGGTTCCAGCGCCGAGCTTTCATCTCGAAGCGCGGAAGAACGCCATTTTCCACGGCTTGCACGGGTATCCGTAGGGAAAAGGCCTCGGTCAACTCTTTTTCAACGGCAATTGCCACCTCGGCGGTTGCCTCCACTTGCATGGACAGCTCGGTCATGGCGGAAGACTCGTCAATCGATACCTGGTATTCGGACACCTCGGGAAAGCGGCGTACGACGACGTCGACGGAAGACGGGTACAGGTTGACGCCTCGCACCACGACCATGTCGTCGACCCGCCCAAGAATGCCGCCGACCAAGTCGAAGGTCGGGTTGCCATCATGGTCCTCGCCACGCAGAGGCCGAACGAGATCACCCGTGCGATAGCGCAGAGCGGGACAGCCTGCGCGTCCCAACGTGGTGAGAATCAATTCACCTTCCTCGCCATCCGCGACTGGCTCGTCTCCCGCGGGATGAACGACTTCGGCCAAATAGCTTTCGAGGATGATGCGAAGACCACCCTCCCCTCCCGGCGTCTCGTAGGCCACCGGCCCTACTTCCGTCATGCCGTAGTGGTCGAAGACCTGGGCTCCGCCCCATCCGGCGCGAATATTTTCCCGCATTCCATTCAAGCTACCTCCGGGTTCGCCCGCCACGATGATTTTCCGAACCGATGAAGAGGAGAGATCGATGCCTCGTTCACCCGCCGCCTCGACCAAGCGCAGGGCATAGGTGGGCGTGCAAAAAAGGTATTCCACGTCGTGATCCAAGATTGCCTGCAAGCGCTGCTCGCTCCCTAAACCTCCGCCGGGAATGCAATGGCAGCCTCTCTTGGCGGCGGCCTCGAAAGCCGTCCAAAATCCGAGAAAAGGGCCAAAGGAAAATGCAAAGTAACAACGAGCCCCGGGCGTCACCCCGGCAGCTTCCAGGACCTGATTCCAGTTGCCCAGCATCCAATCCCAGTCCTCCGCCACGTCGAGCCACGCCATGGGCTCGCCCTTGGTGCCGCTGGTTTGGTGAAAACGATTATAGCGGCTGAGCGGATAGCTCAAGTTGGTCCCGTAAGGAGGATTTTCGAGACGATCCCGGGCCAATTCGTCTTTGGTGGTAAAAGGGCAACGAAACAGGAACGCCTCGACGCTCTCGACTGATTCATCCAAGCCAGCATCGCCTAGCTTTGCCTGCTGGAAGGGGTTGCTCTCAAGGACCACCCCGAGCAACCGGCGGAGATTATTCAATTGGCTTTGGCCCATGGCCTCGCTGTCCGATGGAGGCGAATCAGACATGCTTCTGCAATCACTCCTTGGCCGCAGCCTCTTCTTGAATCGGTGACGGGGCGGGAGGTTTCTTGGGAGCGTATTTGGTCACCAAGACTCCACCGAGAGCCGCAAAGCAAATACCGAGGAGAAAAGGTGGTTTAACGTAAGCCCAATTTTGCTCCTTAGTGGTGCTGACGATCGCGTTCACGATCGGCGCTCCGGCAAAGATAATAGACATAATGACCGGCACGTAAGCGGGAGAGGGCATTCGACCGAACGCCAACAAGACTCCCAAGGCGCCTACGGCTCCTAGCGTACCGGCGATGAGCGACCACTTCCAACCTTGGAGAGGATAGGTCCAAAAGGCGACGTTGCCGCCCTTGAAGTGAAGAATGACAAGCGGAGCCACGACGGCGGTAAGAAAGTAAGCGATGCCTAC
This sequence comes from Opitutia bacterium, assembly GCA_002721705.1. Classification (GTDB taxonomy): domain Bacteria; phylum Verrucomicrobiota; class Verrucomicrobiia; order Opitutales; family Seribacteraceae; genus UBA2993. Next base: position 46,174 of record PBLJ01000018.1, on the reverse strand, counting down.
CCAGAGAAAAGCCATGATGCGACCATACACGGGATCGCCCATGTTGGAGGACCCGATATGCATGCACACTCCGTAGGTTCCCCAACAAACAACGGTAAGCAAAGCCCAATAGATAAATTGGTAATTCATAATTTATTGATTCGTTAGTTTAAAGCATTACGAACAGCAGATGGAAAGTCGTCTTGTTGCAAGAAGGCGTCATCCATCTGCGGTCATTTCGTTCTCCGTGAGGTAAGGTTGCATTTTCGCACGGAAAGCATCGGGCACTTGGACGGGTGTCATGCCGCCACTGGAAGGATCGAAGCGCACGCACGCGGCCACCGTTTCACCGGACGCGGCCCGTATACTCTCGCCGTTTTCCTCCTTCCAGAAACCAACGACGTAAACGATGGACCGATCGCGTACCTCGCGAACGCTCAAGCGTAGTTCCACCTTGTCCTCGAAACGCAAAGGCCGCTTGAAGCGACAAGAGGTTTTTACCCGCGGCCAACCGATCCGATTCTCGCCGAACTTCATGTCGACGGAAAGACCGAGCGACCGGAGAAATTCATGCTCGCAAACTTCCATCCATCGATAGAAATGGGTGAAGTGCATGATGCCGGCCATGTCGGTCTCGGCAAATTCCACCTCACGGGTAATGGAGAATTCGGACGACATGGGCATAGGCTAGGCGGAAACAGGCTTGGGGGCGAGAATATTGTCGACCAGTTCCTTGGCCAAACGATCGTTGGAAAACCGTTTCAAAACCACCTCGTGGCCTTTGGCCCCCATGGCGAAAGCTTCATCCGGTTTGGCAAGCAAACCTTCCAAGGCATCGGCCAAGTCGGTCACTTCATTATCTTCGTAAAGCACTCCTCCCTTGGTAGCCTCGATAATTTCAGGGAAAGCCCCTTGGCGAGGAAGAACGACGGGGGTTCCCGCAGCAAGAGCTTCCAAAACGTAGAGCCCGAAAGCCTCGGGTAGACGAGCGGGCACTGAAAAGACGGTGAGATCCCGGAGGAACTTCACCTTGGCTGGACGGTCGACGTTCGGTGAAAAAGTCGCTTTGTCGAGATACCCAGCGTCTTTAAGTTTTTTCTTCTGCTCGGCAACGTAGGGTTCATCCTCTGCAGTCATACCGCCCGCCACCCGCAACTCCAGTTCAGGATAATTGCCACGCTTCATGATTTCCAGGTAGGCATCGACCAAGAGATCGAGGCCTTTCTGGGGACAAAGACGGGCGAGAAAACCAATGGAGAGATTGCTGGGCGGCTCATCCCGAGGGACGTAGCCTTCGAGGTTGATGCCATTGCTCAGCCAATGAACTTTCTCGGGGGGAAGATTGAGCCTACGGGTCATCTCGTCACCGAAAAAACGACTAGGGGCAATGCAGGCGTCCAATTGAGCAACGTCGGAGGATAGTAAAGTCCATGCTTGGTCCCGGTATTCATCGAGAAGAGAATCGAGAAAGGAATCCTCACCCTGCAGGAAACTGTACACCGGTACCTTGAGCTCGCGGCGCACGGTGCGTCCCAAACTAGCCAAAAGTACGGTGGAAAGCAACACGACGTCTGGCTGTTCATGAGTACGAAACCAATCGACGACCTTGTTGACTTCCTTCACCAAAGGCCCGTCTTGGCCTCGAAAAGTAGACAAGGCGATCTCGCCCAATTCCTTACTTGAGGTCATGCCGCTGCGAGCAGCGGCTTTTCGCAGAAGCCATTTGCTGTCGAAAGCGCGATCAAGCCACTTGGGGGTGTGGCGAAACAGGGAAAACTTATGCTGCAAGTAAACGTTGATGCCTCCGAAAAAGATCGGTTGATCCGAGGAAACCGATTCCTCGTCCAAGACGTGAGGCAGGTAGGTAGGGAGCATGATGACGTCGTGCCCCGCGTTCATCAGGCTGCGGGCAAGGGAATTGTCGCGCATGCAGACACCGCAATGATAATTGCCCGTACCGGGTGTGATGAATGCAATTTTCACGAAGAACCCTTTGCCAATCCGTGCTCGATGGGAGCGGGCAGGTCGGCCAAGTCGGAAATTGCCGTGAAGAGCTCGGTGAAATCCTTGTCTTCGACATTTCCAATCAGGCAGTCGGTTAAATCGCCACGCAATCGCATGTCTTTCATTACCAGCTCTTTGAAGCTGAAGTTTTCATCATAGAAAGCATAAACTATTTTGCGCATGACCTCGATGGATGACTGCATGGATTTGCCATATTCCTCGAATTGTTGGCTCGACACGTCACCTGCCTGCAAGGCATCGCTGACAGCGTCACCCAATATGACCCCGCTCTTCAGGGCAAGGAAGACGCCGGATGAAAAAACAGGGTCGAGAAAGCCAAGGGCGTCACCAGCCAGGACTAGTCCGTCCATGGCGCAAAAGCGGTTACGGTAGGAAAATTCTCCCGTCACCCTATACTCACCATACTGCTCGCCAGGAGCAAGATGCTCCTCGATCCATGCGTTGTTTTTAACTTCCCGCTGAAAGATTTCGGCAAGATCCTTGGTCGATCCGTTGAAAAGATATTCATGCTCCGCCACGATGCCTACGCTGACCACGTCCCCACTCAAGGGAATATACCAAAACCATCCCTTGTTCGGCAGGTAGGCCACGGTAGTAGCTCCCTCATCCAGCCCCGGATCTCTCTTGGCTGCCCGGAAATAAGTCCATATGGCAATTTTCTTGAGCTCGGGATCACGCTCCATCCATTTTTCCTTCACGGCCGAGAAACAATCTCGCCCCGAGGCATCGATCACGATTGACGCATTTAGCTCGAGGGGTCCGAATTCCTTGGAAACCACCCGGACACCCACGACTTGATCCCCTTCCTTGAGCAACGCTCTGGCCTTCGTTTCCTCGAAGACGGTAGCTCCTTCCTTTCGGGCCTTGTCGAGAAGCAATTGGTCGAACTCCGATCGCCACACCTGCCAAGTAGTGGAAGAAGGATGATCCATGTGTTGAAAGAAGTAGAACGGTTGCGAAACAGTCCCGCAGGGTCGAACGAACTGCACGCAATATTTCTTTGGGTTGTCGGATCGCTGAAGCTTGTCCACCAACCCGAGCCTCTTGAGCGGATAATAACAAAAGGGCATCAGTGATTCACCCACGTGATAGCGAGGAAACTTCTCCTTCTCTACGATCAAAACGTCATGGCCTTTTTCGGCCAGCAAGGCGGCCGTGGTGGAACCGGCAGGGCCAGCTCCGATGACTATGGCGTCATAACTGGATTTTACGGAAATCATAATTACATGGAAAGGCTACTGAGAAACTTTTCAAGCAGGCTGCTGAGAAGCGATCGGTAAAATTTCAACGATGCGAGCATACGAGTCTCCACTGAAACCGGTAATTTCATTGCAACGTCCATACATGGTTGCTTCAACCGGCCCAAAAATTTTCCCGATGGCATCATCCGGAACGATCTTGAGAAAAGCTTTGGGGGCGCTCGTGTAGGTTATTCTAAATTGATTTAATATACCACCCAAGGGTCGCTTTGCCTCCAGCACCAGTTTCGCGACGTCGGCAGGCAAAGCTGCCAAGCTGATTTCGATGGCCCCGTACTCAACCGGTTGGTCATCCTTCTCGCGCCGCAACACCACTTCTCTGAAATAGGCATTACCGTCATTGGACGAGTGCAACCGATCGACGTGGATCGGTCCATCGTGAAATTGTTCAAGGCGCGAAGTCATGTCTCCATCGTGCACGAGTAAGTCTCGGTAGGGTTGCGGCATGTCGGCGCCCTCCAGGGTTTCAAAGGAAAGAGGAGGTATTTCTCGAGCCATGCGAAACATGCTCAAGGGATAAAGAATATCGCGCTCCGTTAATGAGCTCATTGCTAAGAATGGTGATTCAGGCGTAACGAGCCCCTTGGTGTTTTTCCAAAAAGAAATCGTGCAACAAAGTGTCTACCTGCAAGAGAGCATCTCGGGTCAGATGCAGGATGCGATCTTCTCGCTTGAGAAAAGCGCGCTCGTCCAAACGGGCCAGAACACTCTCAAATCTCTTTTCGACGTTCTCGCCGAACTTATCCTGAAAATAGTCCAAGTGGACTTGGCCCAATTTCCATTGCAGAATGAGTTCACGAAGAAAACGCTCGTCCTCGGTCGTCAACAAGGCGCGAGACAAGGGAGAACGACCTTCCTCAAGCGCTTCCTGATAGCGCTCGATATGGGCGAGGTTCTGGTAATGGATGCCCCCTAGATGGCCAAAGGAAGCCACGCCGGTGGCCAGCATGTCGGCCCCAGCCCAAAGACGGTCGCGATAAACGAACTTAGTCTTCTCGGGGTCCTTGACCGCAGTGTAGGCACTGGTCACGGTGTAACCGGATTTCTCGAATTCACCGAAGGCATAGTCCACCCAGCGCCTCTTGGTAGGCCAATCGGCGACCGGCGCGGTCAGTTTTCCCTCCTCCCTCATATTCCGGTAAATAGTCGTGTTATGGGGAATTTCCATTTGGTAAATGGTCACGTTGTCGGGGGCCAATTCGATTGCCTGACGGACGGTGTCCTTCCAGTTGTCCTCGGTCTCTTCCAGCATGCCAGCGATGAGGTCGACGTTGACTTGCTCGAATTCCAGGGACCGAGCGAATTCGTAGGCGCGAAAAACTTCTCCGGAACGGTGAGCCCTACCGTTGGTTTCCAAAACGTGATCATCGAAATTCTCGATTCCGAGACTGAGGCGCGTAACGCCGAAGTTCTTGATGACTTCCAGTTTCTTCTCTCTGAGGGTTCCCGGTTCGCACTCGAAGGTCACCTCCTCGGTTTCGTCCCAAGGCATGATGGCCTTCATCTCATCGGTCAATTCCGTCAACTGCTGAGCCGACAGGTAGGAAGGCGTGCCGCCTCCAAAATAGACGAATTTGGGCAAACGCCCCTTTATATAAGGTTTTTCGGCGTACCCGCGGAGTTCCTTCATGGTGGCCGCGAGGTAACGTCGGATTTGAGCCGAATTCTTGTCGGTGTAGACGCGGAAATAGCAAAAGTGACAGCGTTTGCGGCAAAACGGTATGTGATAGTAGAGCCCGAGAGGAGCAGTGCCAGGCTCAGGACTGTTGAGAAGGCTTTCCAAACAAGGAAGGTCGTCCTCTCCCCAAAATGAAAAAGGAGGATAGTTGGATACGAAGTAGTTACCCGCTTCGGTTTTGTCTTCGCCGCTAGAGCTGGCGCAATCCGATGCTTCTTCAGTCATGACGTGGTGCTTCCTACCTTCATTTGGGATTGGTATCGAAAGCGTAGACGTTGCCGTCCTCGCAACCCACGATGATTTTCCCATCGACCACGCAAGGAGTCGAGGAAATGGATTCTCCAATCTCATAGCTGACCACTTCTTTGCCGTCCTTGAGGCTGAGAACGTGAACCTTGCCGTCCATAGTGCCGAACACCACCCGATCCCCGCATACCACCGGGGAGCTGTCTATCCGTCCGCGAGCCGCGAACCTCCAGGCCGCTTTGCCCATGACTCGGTCAATGCAATGAAGGCCTTTGTCGCGTCCTCCGATGAGAGTGAATTTCTCCGTCACGGCGGGTGAGGAGTAATAAGGGAAATTTTTTGCCCGATAGGTCCATACGACGTCCCCCGTCTGCAGATCGAACGCCATCACCGCGTTGTCGAAGTGCCCGACGTAACCAATGCCGTCCGCCACCGCGACGGAAGCTGCGATGGGAGCTTCCACCTCAACCGAACGGACCAGTTTCCCGTCTTCCAAACCCACCATGTAGAGTACGGCATCACATCCTCCGAACACCACTTTGTCGCCATCAAGGATCGTGGGTACGCCATTGACGTAATTGTTGGTCTCGAATTTCCACAACCCCTTCCCCTTCTTGGCGTCGACGCAATGAACGTGGTTGTCGTAGCTGCCGACGACGATGACGTCGTTCTTGCTCTTGGGTCGCACGGCATGGTTGGCGGCCCCGATGATCTCGGCCTCCGTCTCGTATTTCCAAAGTAATTTCCCGGTTTTCGCCTCAAGAGCGTAAAGGAATCCATCCGTAGACCCCACGTAAACCATGTCTCCAACCAAGAGCGGAGCCGCTTCAATGGCCATGGTCGTTTCGAAATGCCAAATCTCCTTGCCCGACTTCAGGTCGATGGCGTGCAATTTTCCTGAATCCGAACCGATGAAGACTCGGCCGTCCTTCACAACGGCGGAAGACTTGAGGAACTCCCCTGTCTCAAAGGTCCAAATAAGTTTCAACTTCGGCCCCAATTCCCCGGAAGCCAAGCCACGAAGCTCGGGGTTCCCCCGATGCTGGGGCCACTCCTTGCCCTTGGCTTCGTTGGGAGCCCCAACGGCATCCCAAAGGCCGCTTTGCCCGACCAAGGCGAAAGCCATGAACCATGCCCATGCTTGCTTACTCACGACGTTTAAGAACATGCCTCGACTCCCTTGTCTTCGCAAGTTGAACCAGCAAAAAGCGAAACATAAAGTTTTTCGACGTCCGATACGGAAACTTCGCGGGGATTGAAACCTGCAGTCCATTGATCGACGGCCTCGGCGGCCAAGGTCGCCAGCTCGTCATCGGCAAAGCCATAGGCTTGCAGTGTGAGAGGAAATTCAGCCAATTGCAGCAAGTGCTCGACATGGGTGACGATGGCGTCCGTGGCGTCGGCATCCGTATCTTCATGGCGAGCAAGGCCAGCATCTCGGGCAAGGCCGGCATAGATGGAGGATACCGCAGGCAATTCGGCATTGAAACGCATCACTGCAGGCAAACACATGCCGACCGCGGCACCATGAGCAACCCCTCGTCTAGAAGTGAGTGGATTGGCCATGGAATGAGCGCACCCAAGCATACTGCTCTCGATGGCGGCTCCGGCATGCGACGCACCGAGAAGAACGTAACCGCGGGCCGTAAGGTCCTCCGGATTGGAAAACAACTTTTTCAAGTTGTCTTGCACGAGCGCAAAGGCAGTCCGAGCATGGCGATCAGACACCGGATTGCGATCTCGGGTCACGGCCGCCTCCAGGGCATGAGCCAAGGCGTCGATCCCGGTGTATGCGGTAACTTGAGTAGGTTGCGAAACCGTCAACTCCGGATCGAGGATAGCCACCTTGGGTAAAGCCTTCTTGTCACCACAAGCCATCTTGGAATGAGTTTCATCATCGGAAATGAGGGCGAAGGATTGGCATTCGCTGCCAGTACCCGCAGTAGTGGGCACGGCAATGAGGGGAAGCATTGGTTGGCTGGCTTTTCCAATCCCCCAGTAGTCTTTCATGGAACCGCCGTTTGTGAGGACGAAATTACATCCTTTGGCCGTGTCCATGGAACTGCCGCCACCAAGCCCCACTATTAGGTCCACTTGGGCATCCTTGGCAACCACCGTGCAGGCGTCGACGCAGGCACTGGTGGGATTCTCGATCGATTGGTCGAACAAGGTCACTTCCAAGCCGGATGCCTGCAGAGAAGCTTGGGCGCTGGCCGCATGACCCGCCTTCACGATACCGGCATCCGTAACCAACAAGGCCTTGCTGCCAAGCTTGGCGGCTTCCTCGCCAAGGGAATGAATGGCACCCGAACCAAACAGAACGTTAATGTCGGGATGCTCGGCGAGACGAATGAAAGCCTCGGATTCGATCAAGTCTGGCGTAGACATGTCAAAAGCCCTCCCTTGAGGAAAGCTCAGGGAGAACCCAAGCGAGCGGGAGTGGTTTGGTAAGCCCTGGCGCGAAACAAAAAGTCCACGATATTGCCCTCATGGGGTTGGAGCCAATTCAAGGCAATGGTTGGCAAGGGGCCTACGTTCAATCGATCGACGTTGGTGGCGTCGGCCAACTGCGCGGCCCATGTCTCGTCCTCGGTGATTGCCGAAACGACGAGCGTATGGCCGATTTTGTCGAGCATCTGTTCCTGCGGGCATTCCACGACACTGGTAAATGGATACATGTACTCGGTATTCGCCATTTTGCGCTCCGGCGAATCGCAATGAATAATGGTCGGCCGGATATAAGCGCATCTTTCCATTTCTACCAAGCGATCCCCATGCTTGCCCGTGACGTGGGTGACACCATTTTCCGAACAACCCTCCTCGATCATGCCCCAAATGGCTTCAGCTTGTCCCTCGACCGTGAAAGCGGCCAATCCCGCCTCCGGATCTTCAGGATCCTTCACCTCGATGGGGCCCACTCGCTCTGCGATGGCCTCGGCGATTTCCTTGGTGTGGCGGGACGCCCATATTCCGGAACAATTGATGCATCCACGTCCGCTATTCTTGTAAATGCTGTCGACCATGAGGTCGATGTGATCTTCCCATTGGTCGACCATGTCGTCGCCAAACAAAATCTTACTGTATCCAGGGCCATGGACCTGCACGCTGGAGTTGCCTGAATAATGCTGCACCGTCTGAGCGCTGCCGAAGATCATGACGCGACCGCAGCGATTGACCACCTCCGCTCCCATTTCAGCGCCACCGGGATAAATGCCAATGCATTCCTTGGGGATACCGGCCTCGGTAAAGGCCGCAGCCATGCGATAAGGGGTCCAAGGCTCCTGTGGCCCGGGCTTGAGAACCAAGCCGATCTGCATGGGAATGACAGGCAGCCACAAAGTATGTACGCCGGGAGAATTCGAGGGCAATACCATGCCAAGCACGGGAGATTGCGCTTGGTAACTGACCGGCAAGTCGGGCTTGCGAGCCTCCACGCCGTAACCACGAGAAAGGATGTCCAAGTCCAGTCCACGAGTAAGCGCGTCCAAGATTTGGTCCATGTTGGTCAATACGAAGTGGTTCTTCTCCATGTTGAACTTGGTCATGTGCTCGGGCAAGCCGGTGGACGCGGACTGCTGCCTCGCGAAATCGTCCGGTGTCTGCTCGCCGTCGCCTAACGGCAAAGTAGCGTTAAGGTATAGGTCGGCCGCCTTCTTCGTCATTTCCACGAGTTCGGGAATGGGAATCTCTCGCAGAACGTCGCGGGCCCGATGGGCCTTGCGTGCATCGCGGGCAAGCAAGCCGGGGTTGGCTTGCCCGACCTTGGCCAAGGTCTCGCCCGTACGGAAATGGACGACTTCGTCTTGGTCGAGACTTTCGTAGGGTTCTCCCCACCTAAGTACAGGTATGTTGATCATTTTTGTTTTTCTCCGAGAAGCCGCTTGGCGGCTACAGGTTACCAATATCTTGAAAGAATGGTGTTAATAAACTCCCTCGACGATTTTTTTCTGCATGGCGCCGAAAGGTCTCACTTCCGCCACTCCGTCCCAAGGATAAGGATCGATCGGCGGGCGGCGCATGCCCTCGTCTCGCTCGAGAAAGCGTGGCATGAAAAACTCCTTGGTCAGGGTGGTCAATTCCACACGACCCCATTGCTCGTAATCGACCAAGGCGTTGGTTTCGGAATCGACGACCCGCAGGACGGCCCGCGGTTGGGGAGCGTGGTAGGTGATGGAAAACTTATCCTCCGGTCCCATCGGCTTGTGCTTGGCAAGTCCCATGAGGGTGTTGCCGTAAGTAGGCACGAATCCGATCTTGTTCTCCAGCAATTCCTCGGTCAGGAAACGAGTGTATTGCGGATTCATCGTGGTGCCTCCGCAAAAAACGCCTCGCACGCCGGCGTCGTAGAGCGTGGAACCCTCCTCCTCGAAGCGTTCGGCAATGGCCTCGAGCAACTTCGGGGTGGTGAATACCGCGCTTACCTTGCGGTTCTTCATAATGGTGGTGGCTTGGTCCACGACATGCTCCATGTAGGCCTTGGCTTGATCCCCCTGCCCATCCTTGATGAGCCGCTTCACCCAGCGCGGATCGAGGTCGACGAAATAACAGGAGCAACCACGTACGTTGGCCAAGTGCTCGATGGCGAGTCGAAGTCGCCTGGGTCCCGTCGGCCCAACCATCAACCAGTAGTGATTTCTGGGGAAATGATCGTCATTCAAGGTGTCGGAAAACTCGCTGTAATCAATTTTGTAGTCATCCCAACCAATGCGCTGCTTGGGCATGCCGGTGGTGCCGCCGGTCTCGAAAATATTGAAGGGCTTTCCTTCGTACTGCTTGGGAACCCATACCTCGGGCTGCAGGTCCCGCAACCACTCGTCCTGAAAGTTGGGGAACTTTGCCACAAGGTCTGCGAAGCAAGAAATTTCCTCGAGAGGATTCCAATCCTGCTTGTCCGCCCATTCCAGCCAGAACGGACAACCCGTTTCCGGCGAGAAGTGCCACTTTACCATCTCGACCGCGTGGGCGTCCAGCACCTCCGCAGCCGCTTTCACTTTTTCTTCCAAGTTCATGGGGATTCCAAGAAACGATCAGTATACGTTTATCAATTCCCTGTTTTCGGGAAAAATTTTTCCAGCGTCTCCTTCGAGGGAGGCTTCGTGGCCAAGGACACGGCGATCAAGGCTACGGTTGCGGCCACGAAGCAAATGGCCGCCGGCACAATACCCGGCCCAACCACGTATTCGCCTCCATAGCCGGATTGGTGGAAATAATACAGCCACACGACCATGGCCGCGACAATGCCCGCGATGGCCCCTTCCTTGGTCGCCCTCTTCCAGTAAAGAGCGGCAATTACGATCGGAAACAGGGCAGCAAAGCCGCTGAAGCACCAGATCGCCAAGTCGAAAACGTTAGCATCCTTGGCCAGCATCGCGAGGGCGTAAGTCAAAGCAACGATTCCCACGATGAAAACCCGAGCGATGAAAATGATCTGCTTGTCCGAGTACTTTTTCTTCCCTGCTCGGTGGAGCACCACGTCGTTGGTGAACATAGTGCCCAAGCAAAGGAATTGGGAGTCGAGGGACGACATAATGGCCGCCAGCACACCCGCCGTGAGAAGACCGGTGAGCACGGGATTGTCAATGAGGGTGGCCAGCATGTTGGAAAGCACGGCCGCGGGTGGAATGCCCGGCGGCAGAATACCGGAAGCCCATGCCCCGATCAGAACGCAAGGCACCCACACGATCATGATGCAAAGGGGGTGCGCAATGACGGTGAGCCGAAATGCCTTGGCGCTTTTAGCGGTCAGCCAGTGCTGGAAGAGGTGGGGAAACATACCCACGCTGAGGGGAATGAACAGGTAGGTGACGAAAGTAATGAAGGGGATACCCAGTTCGCGTTCAAAAGTCTCCTCCAATTTCTTGGTCTTCGGGTTTCGCTTGTCGAACTCTACCTTGACTGGCGTACGGGCGAAATGCGGTTGCTTGTCAGCCAACTCCTCGGCCCGATCTGCCTCAACGAGACGCCCAATGACCCTAGGCTTTTTGTTCTCGGCAAGTTTCCCCGCATCCTTGTCATAGGCATAGTCCTGAACGACTTCTCCTTTCTCCGTGATGCGTGCGGGTACTTTGCCCGCATTTTCGAGACCGCCCAAGGCATTGACGATGAAAAAGAATGCCACGACTCCCATGACCATGAAAACGATTGTCTGGAAGGTGTTCGCATAAGCGGCTCCGCGGGAACCTCCCATGAACACGTAAGTGAGCACAACGCCGCTCACCACGAGCCCCGTCAGCCAAGGAGGGATGCCTCCCGCCCAAGGTGGCTTCGTAGGGTAGTTGAACAAGTCGGGGAATGCTCCGGCGGTGACCGGCTCGATGACCTTGCCAGCTCCGATGATGCCAATGAGCAAGTAAGGCACGACCAAGAGAACCAGGATTGGGAAAAGAATATAGCCTATGCCGTCCGATTCGAAACGAGCGCGAAAGAACTGGATTTGCGTGACGTAACCATGTTTCTTCCCAAAGACCCACAGGCGTATACCAACGACGAAGAAAATAGCGGCATGCACGAGGCCGCTGATGGAGGCCATCAAGCCGTAGGTGCCGATGCCGCGTTCAAAGGATTTTCCCGTGGAACCGACGAGGGCGAAAGCCGTCATGGTCGTACCAAATACGCTCATCAGAAGGAGAAACGGCCCGATACTGTGACTGGCTACGAAATAATCCTTGCTGGTGCCNCGNAACAAGCGGCTACTGAAAAAGCCGAGCCCGATGAGCAGGCAGAGATACAGTATGATGACAACCAGTTGNGTCATNCGTCNGGCTCCTTTTCCTCGCTNTTGGAAGAGTTGTCCTCGGCAAAGGCCTCAAGGTNATGCGGCCACGCTGTCTTGATGGCCAGCCAGCCCAGCGCCGCGCAGCCAATGGAAAAGAGGGCNTGAAANGCAAGNCCCANGGGAANAAAACCAAGCACCAGGGTTGCATCGTCCCACCACCATTTGTCCTGGTGAAGAATGAACATCACGAGAAACAACCCCCAGACGAGGGTTTTTACGGAAGAAGATGGAGAAGATCCCACGGTTACTTCCCAATTGCGTAGAGGTGCGTCTGGGTGGCGACGTAGAGCACCCCGTTGGCCACCACCGGTGAACTGTACACGGGGGCTCCCATGTCCACGGCCTTGACCTTCGGCTTGCCCTTGCCGTGATCGAGAATGATCAGGTCGCCGTCCTCGTTGCCGAGCAAAACCTTGCCGCCGGCCACCAAGGTGGACCCCCAGATGCGACTGAAAGTGTCATGCTTCCAGTAAAGCTTGCCGGTGTTGGCGTCGAGGCAATGAACCAAGCCCGCGTATTCGGCGACGTAAACCAAACCGTCGGCTACGGAGACAGTTGATATGGTACGCCCTACGTCGGTGTATTTCCAGAGCACCTTGCCATTGGCGCCATCGATGCAAGTGAGGCGCCCTACCCCGTCGCCATGCTCTGGATCCTGACCGATCGCGGCATAGACCTTGCCTTCGTAAAGAACGGGCGTGCCAATCAGTTCACTAGGGCCCGGAGGCGTGGCGTAGGGTATCTTTTTACCATTCTTGTCGACTCGGTAGTGTGGCTCGTTGCAATCCACCTTCCAAATCGGATTGAAGACGTCGAAGCCTTCCGCGTCCTTGACTGGTTTGGAGGAATAGCCGTAGCAAAAACCATCGGTACCTCCCCAAACCAAGACTTCCTTGCCGCCGGCTTTACCGTAAGTGAGCGAGGACCAGGCAGCGTGCATGGCGCTTTGCCCTGCCCCGGAACCATCCTCGCCCACCAGCTCGCCAGTATTTTTATTGAGAGCGATCCAACAGGGAGAATTTGGGCTGGGAATATTGGTGTGCGACCAGTCGACGCCATTCGACGTAGCCACGAAGATCACGTCGCCCACGATCACGGCAGAGGAGCTCGTGACGTTGTGAGGAAACACACCAAGCTCGTCCCGCATGTCGTATTTCCAGATTATATCGGCATCCAAATCCTTCTTGAGTGGAGCGGACTGACCCTTGGGATTAACGTATTTGGCCTCGTCCTTGAAAGGGCCATCGTTGCCATTCTTAAGTCCCTCGACGTCCAGGCAAACGACTTCGCATTTGTTCGTCACAACGTAGGCGCGGTTACCCTCGATGGCGGGAGAAGAGCAAACCCCTATGTACTCCCAATCGCTGACCTTGCCGGCGCCAAGTTTCGGTATGACCAACTGCCAATGGAGCTTGCCCGTTTTCTCATCGAAGCACATGACGATGCCCCGATCTCCTTTCTTGTCGGAATCCCGTGGCGACTCGTTGTTCGTACCGACGTAGACGCGGCCATCCGCAATGGTTACGTTGCCGTAGGCTTGGGAGCCAAGCTTGGCTACCCACTTCACGTTCTTGGTCGTCTTCATATCCACCTTTTCGTCCTCGTCCATGCGCCCGGGGTCGAACTCCAGCGTGACTTCCTTTTCCGTGGAAACCATGTTGCGAGTTCCATCGCCTCCCCAAATTGGCCAATCTGCAGCGGCCAAGGGGACCGCCGAGACACATGCAAATGCAGCAAGCGAGAGTCGTTTCTTATCCAAAACGTAACGGAGTTTCATGAGTGTTCGTTCCTATCGATTCGAGGTTATGGAAATGTTGTCCAGGTAAACTTTCTTGAGACTTTGAGGGGAGAGCGCGTAAACGCCAGGCGCGCCATGCCGGTGGGCATTGGCGTGCTTGGCCTCGATGGTCCATGCCGCCGGTTCCTCGGAACCTTTCTCCCATGCCTTGGCCCGGATCACGCCGGATCCATCGTTCATCAAATCAACTCGAGTCTTCAAGTGATACCAAGTATTGGTTTTGATGCTGAATGGCACCGAGGCCTTGAAGCGGTCGTAATTGGAAAACACCTCAAGTTTCTGCCAATTGCCCACAAGCGCGATGATGTAGCGTTGGTTCACGAGCCCGATGGTCGATTTGATGCGGCGGTTACCGTCGGTCATTACATCCGCTTCCACCGTGTAGTTGCTCATGTCCGGACTACCGATAAAATTCATGGTCCGCTGAAAAAGAACGCGATCCAGAGTATTGCCAGCGACTTTGCTGCCCTCTCTATCCTGAATCTGCCAACGCATGCGGGCTCCCAACCATGGTAAGGGAGGATAAGAGAATTCAATCCCATCGGAAGCCGACTGAGTGAGGGCAAAGCCTTTCTCGAAGTTTTCGGAATAAGGCAGATCCTGCAAGATCCGGCCACGAGTCATGCCAGACACCTTGCCATCGGTTACCCGAAGGGCTCCTGCGGACAATTTGGCGTCGGAAGCGGCGGTAAGTACGCCGTCATTGGAGATTTCAGCATCCACCTTGACCTTCACCTTGGCAGTGGGAGGAATCCATTTTTCCCACTTCAAACCAGTCGAAACTTCCTTTATGCGACGTCCCGTTTTATCCAAGGCGTACACCTTGAATTTCTGAGATGATCCCGATTTCAAGGCGAATTCCGCAGGCACCACCTGTAAGGCGATGGCTTCACCGGAACCTTTTGCGCTAGGTTGGACCGAAGGCTTGAAATCAGCAACCGGCTTGTTGGAACCAAAACAATAAAGACGTTTCTTGGATTGTACGAAAACACGGCCATGAGCTGCGGAAGGCGCCGCCAAACAAGCCCCATCCAGCTGCACCTCGTCAAGAATGCTGCCTTTATCACCCTTGTCCTCGACCACGAACGTCTTGCCATCGAACATGGGAACGTAAAGCTTGCCGTCGGCCCACGTTGGAGAAGCGTGCACTTGGTCGGGAGCCAACTTGAGCTTCCAGATGATTTCGCCTGAATCCGCATCAACGCAGAGGAGCTCTCCCGTCTTGATGGTCGAATAAACCCTTCCATCACGATAAACCGGCGTACTGGTAAAGGCTTCCAATTCGTTGTTGCGCCATTTTTCACTGGCTTTGTCCAAAACCAAGGCGGCTTCGCCATGCGCAGGCAATTGAGCAGGTTTCTTGATCGCCACCATTCGACCAATGTCGGTGGCATCGACGTTCTCCTTGCCGTGGACCGCGATTACAGTGTCTCCATGCAAGACGACTCCGGAATTCACTCCACCGTAAGACATTTGAAACCGCCAGAGTGGCTGCCCCGTGCGAGCATCTATGCAGACAACGTTGCCACATCCCGTGCCACTATAGAAAACTCGACGACCATCAGGTAGGTTCTCGAAAGTCAAGGGAGCGAAGGAACTGTCTTTGGGCGTTATGCCGGGGGTGGAATACCAAACCAAGTCGCCAGTATGCTTGTCAAAAGCGTAAAAGCGATCGCGAGCCGGGCCGTTGGAACCCCAGTTGGCGGTAATGGCGTGAATGATGATCAAGTCGCCGTCCACGCAGGGCCCACCCGTGCGGCCATTAGGGAAAGTCAGACGAGAAAACTCCTCCATCAAGGAACGCTCCCAGAGGACTTTGCCATCCTTATCGAAACCAAGCAAGAGACCTGGACTAGTTTGAAAGTAAACGTTACCCGTTTCGGCATCTACGCAGGCCGCACCAACTCCATACCGATTGTAAACGATGTCGCTGATAAAATCGCTGTAGCGACGTTCCCAATGCACCTTACCAGTAGCTGCATCCATGCAGACAAGAGCCTCTTGCAGATCACCTGTCACGCCGTAGTAGCCGAACTGGTAGATGCGTCCTCCCGCCGCAACCGGCACGCCTCCGCCTTGAATCTCATGCGTCCAAACCAATGAGCTGTCATTGAGATCCAAGGAAGCAGGCAAGTCGGACTCCGAGGAAACGCCGTCGCCACCGGGCCCACGCCAATACAACCAATTCGCGCCCGTTTGAGCAGAAGGATCGACCGTGGGTTGTCGTGAAGGGGATGACGTGTCTGGCCCGTCATTGGATATGCAGGAAGTTGCAAGCAATGAGGTCGCAAGCAATGCAGTCCCCATTCGTATCCAGCCTGTAAAGGAAAGTGATGAATTGTTCATGGCCTTGTAGTGAATCCGCACAAAGAGAAGGGTTTGTATTGAGCGTCTTTGGATGGGTTTTTCGTTGAAATTCGAAAGGAAAGAGTGCAATTCGTACCTATACGTACTATTTTGTCAAACAAGAGATACGATCCCACATGAATTTTGTTTCCAAAGGAACCGACCTCGAGACGCTGGAAAAGCTTTCGATCGATGATCCCAGGAGACGTCGTCTGCCGCCTTTGCTCCGCAAAGCATGGCTCAAGCTTAACGCGGTTTTTCTTCGTCGCATCACCGATCTTGGCCTGACCCCGGACCAATACATAGCGCTCCGATGGTTGCAGGAAAAGGAACCGGGCCTCACGCAAAGAGAATTAAGCGACTTCATGGCCAGTGACCCCAACACCATTGCCTCCTTGCTGAGCCGCATGGAAAAAGCAGGATGGATAAGACGTTCGACGAGAAAAGAAGATCGCCGTACCAACAACGTGTTGTCGACCAAAGCCGGACGGAAGATTTTCGAAGCAGCTCGTGGAAGAGCCCTGGATCTTGAAAGAAACGCCTTGGAGGTGCTCTCCAAGAGGGAGCAGGCCTCTTTTCTTGATTCTCTGGAAAAAGTAGCCGAAGCCTGCATCCGCAGCTCCGACACCAAAACAAAGGGTTAAAGAGAGCCCAAACGGAGGCAAATAAGGTCCCCCTCCTGATTTCGACAATACAACAACCCATTGGCATAGGTGGGGGGAGTCCACATGTCCTTCCCACCAAGCACCTGAAAGCGAGCCCGTTCTCGATAGCCGGCAGGATCGGCATCGACGAGCGCCAATTCTCCTTGGTCACTCAAGATAACCAAGGTTTTACCCACTCGAATGACTGTACCCACGCCGAATCCCTGCTGCTCCCAAATGACTTTGCCGGTCATGAGCTCCACGCATTTCAAGGGAGCTTGACGGGAACGTCCTCCGGCTTGCCCATGGATTCCGTAATAATGGTCACCATGGCGAACGCCACCGGACATTTGACAAGCAAGCTTGTCCGATGTCCATTTGGCGCTTGGAGAGGCTCCCGTGAGGTCGATCAAGGCGGCCCCTTTGCCATAAGCGGAAGTAAGCAAGACATGCTGCCCTAAATCCAAAGGTTGAGCCACATTGATGCCATATTGCGTTTCGTGTCCGTATTTAAAAAGAATTTCTCCAGAGGAAACGCGAAAACCCATGAGCCCGCCTTCATTGAACATCAATCCTTGGCTGGGATTGCCTGCCCGGAGCATCGGGGAAGAATATCCCGCCTCGTCGGAACCTGAACTCCATAGCAAATCGCCGTCTTTTTTATCCAAGGCGACGAGGGACCCTTTGGCCGAACCAGTTTCCACTATCAATCGATCACCAATCACAAGCGGGCAACCGGAAAACCCCCAGGTAGGACGGCGACCATTGAAATCCTTCAAGAGGTGCTTGGCCCACTTAATGCGGCCAGTATGGGCATCAAAGGCAAACAAGGTGCCTTCATGACTGAGAGAATAAAGAATTCCGTCATCCAAGGCGGGAGTTCCTCGAGAGCCACCTTCAAAGTATTTGGCCGCCTTGGCGCATGAATACTCGAATTTCCAAATCAAAGCTCCCGTCTTCGCGTTAAAACATCGCACCATGTTCTTGTCTCCGGCATGGCCCACTGCATAGGCATTCCCCCCTCCCACGACGATCGAGGAATAGCCGGCTCCAATTTTCGCTTTCCAAAGCCGGGTAGGTTCGCGATCGCCCCAATCCAGAACAATCTCTTTTTCAGAAGCAACGCCATCCCGGTTTGGACCGCCAAACCAAGGCCAGTCCGCTCCCTGAGCGGCAATTGGTCCGATCAAAATCAACCAGAAGACTTGAGTGACTATTTTCATTAGAGGCTCGCTGGATAGACTTTGTTAAGCTTCCATCTCCTTCATGGTTCGCTCAACGCATCTCCATAAAGCGATTCGTATTCTATAGAGAGCCATTGAAACAGTCCCTTTGGGCTTGCCGAGTTCCTTGGCCGATTCCTCCAAGCTCATTCCTTGCTCGTAACGAATGCGGATAAGCTCGCGATTGCGTTTGGTCAATTTTTCCATGCATTGAGCCAACGCTCTTTGCAAGGAACCGAACCCGTCGAGATTTTCGGCATCGTCCGACAATTTCTCCATCAAGTCTTCTTGAAAAACCAATGGGCTGCGACTTCTTGTTTTCATATGGGCCATGGTCTGAAAACGAGCAATCTTGAAAGCCCAAGCAAGAAAATGCCTGTCTGGATCGTATTCCGAGGCTTTGCGGCACAAAATCAAGTTGGTTTCCTGCAATATGTCTTCCGCTTCCGCTCGATTGGGAATCAAAGTGAGAATAAACGCGTAGATTCTTCGCTGTGATTTCGTCAACAGCTGAGAAAACTCAAACGATATGGGATCACTCACAGGGAAAAGGGCAAGGTGGGTATATGCCTAGCGGGAAAGACGCCGACATGTTCACACAAGGCAATGGAAGTGTCAATGTTGGAAGAACCGCCGCCAAGGCGTGCCTAGAATGATCGGTGAAAAATTCCATCATGCCCTTGCATCCGTACGGCAAAGACCTGTTCCCATACACCATCCTTGTTGTTGTATATATCTATTTACTACTCCAGAAACTCCCCATTTCATATACTTTTAAGGCGGTTTCAGCAAGTTGTACTACATATTGCTACATGTTTCGGAATGGATTTCATGGCATCTCTTTCATACGCTGAAGAGAGGAGTAGATACCAATTACATGTTGCGTCCAAGCATGATGATAATAGGTTATTCATTATGCAGACCCCTCTTTGCATACTATTGATCATTGGAACTGTCGTGTGGTTTGGCATCGCCATGATGGAGACGAGTTCAACGCAAGAAGAATCCAAGATGCATACAGCCGAAGCACTGCAGTTGGCTATGTCTCCGCAGGAAGCTTCCGACTCCCAGAAAACAAGCTACGAAGACCATCCTGATCGCACTGACCCGGATATTCAATATGAGGAGGTATCGGTAGCAACCGCACCTCCTCTTGTCCATGCAACGGCATTTGACACACTCGTTGTTAAGTTGCCCGTGAGCGACCGGCCACGGAGCAATGACGAAACAAGGTCTCTCATTAAAATTTATCACGAGTTGCATCGAGAGTTCCTTGTCGGCGAGCAATGCCTTTCTTATTTTGCCGAGAAAGTCTCCGAGCATTCCAACGGAAACAAATGGGTCGGACAATCCATCTTGGGTGGCCCCACTTTTCTGCGCAGGGAACTGGGAAAGCGAGTGATCCCTCGCCAAAGGATGGAATCGAATCCTCCAAGCCATGGGTTAATTTTGGAAGCCCACGCGGAAAGTCGCGCAGCGGCCACGGAATTGGCCAATTACTTAACCAAGGAATACCTTGTTCTGATTAGCAAAGAGGAAACCCACGGAAATCATCCAAGATTATTGGAAAATACAGCTGAACTTGAACGGTTACAGCAAAGAGCACTCGATTTGGAAACGCAGTTTAAAACCTTCAAGCTCAAGAACAAAGCTCTCTTCCAGGCCGAGCCAAAAGACAAAGTGGAAGCTCTATTGGATGCTTGCCGACAAAAGTTGGCGCGACAGGACAAGCTCCTGCAGGCAATTGGAAAAATTTTCGTCAACCGACACGGCAACTTCGATGGGATGGCCGCCTTGGCCAGTTTTCAGGAGTTCAAGAATATTCAATTGAAAGAGAAAGCTTTGCGTGCATTGAAGCAGGAACTGGCAAAGAACCAAGGCAGGGCGGACATTCAAAAGAAAGTCCATGCCTGGAAGACCACCCTGGAAAATGAAATCACCTTAATGCAAGGACATCTGAAAACGGGGAGAACAAAACTACTTGAAGAAGAATCCTTTCTACGGAAACAAGTACTCAAATCACGACAATCCTCGGACGAGCTTTCTCTTCGCTTTCCCAAACTGCAAGAACTTCAAGATGCAAAAAACGATTCGGTTTCTCTTGGGAAAAAAATTGCCCTTTTGTCACTACAATGGGCTCAAGCATGCAAGCACTTGAAAGTAAGAGGGTTGAGAGATAATCAAATCCAGTTTTGATTATTCAGCCTGTTGTTTTTTGCCAAATAAATAGTAGTTTCCCAAAAATTATCTTGCATCCCTAAATAAAATTCTTTCGTTCTTAAAATATACATAGTTTTGGGGTAGGCTATGTATTGAGACACTACGGCGCGCGGTTTTGGGGTAGACCGCGCGCCTTTTTTTGGCTTATTACTAATTCCCTATATGATTGGCAATCAATGGGTAACCGATAATCAGACTGCTATTTTCAGCCTCACTCACTTCACAGGTATCACGAAGGGAATGCTTTCGGCAGGCATATTAGGGCAGCTTCAATCCTAAGGGTATAGACATTAAAATAGCTGGAAGCGTTGGGTTACGGCGCTGTTGTATTGCTGAGTAGTCAACGGCATCAGGACGTCGGTGGCGCGGTTGGCGGTCGCCATGGAAGACGTCATCACGTTGAGTTGCATAGTGTTGGTGGCAAACCGGGTCATCTCCTGGGCGTAATCCAAGTCCGCCACACGACCTTGGGCCGCCTCTCCGGACACGAGATCATCCGCCAACTTGTTGATTTCCGCATCCAATCGAGAAGCTTCGGATCGAACGGCCCCCAAGCGTTCGTAGAGCACGCAATCGGCTTCACCAACGTGGTGGTCGTCTCCCAGTATCTTGGCTAAGGCGACTTCCGCATTGGCGGCTGTCTTGATATCATAGCCCGACATGGTGGAGAAACCTTTTGCAGTCATGGTCATGGTGGCTCCATTTTCATCCAACGTCACCGTGGCGTCCTCGCTTTGAGGCTCGAAGGAAACGTCATCGTAAATCCTGCCAATCGTTGTAGTTTCCAACTGAAGGGTTAGATTTGTATCCGATGATCCGCTCGAAATGTCAGCCGTGCGAATTACACCACCATTCGCCACCAATTGGTCTTGGTTTGCAAAAAGGCCAACGTTGCTGGCGCCTAAGGTTACTTCGTAGGTGGTTGGTTTTCCGGGGCCAAAGGTAACCTTGAACGTATCAGCATCTCCGTTATTCGCACTTCCTGACGTTTTCCATCCGTCTTGTACAAATCCAAAGCCGGGGGGGTCGTCATAGATGGGAACCGTGGCATCTGGCCCCTGAAAAGCGCTGCCCGCGCTGAAAACCTCTTGGCCTCCCATGTAAATCCGGTAGGAATCAGCTGCTCCACCCGAATTAACACGGAAAGTAAGGGTTCCACCTGGAGCCTGGACATCCAGTGTTTGAGACCTAACGGCATGGGAAACACCAGCAGGTTTGCTGGCTGAAGTGAGATTTAACTCACCGAGTGGAATATTCTGTACTCCACCGCACTTGACGTTTTGGTTGAACAGGCGGACACCATTGAATTTCTCGCGTAAAATGCGATCCAGATCGACGGTGAGTTCCTGAAACTCGACGTCGAGATCTTCGCGATCCTGATCGGTCAGGGTGACGTCGAGAGAACGTGTGGCGAGCACGCTCATTCGTTCATAAACGTCGTGCACCTTTTGCAGGCCGATACCTTGCATTTCCAAGTAGGTGCGGGCGTTTTGCAGGTTTTCCCGCATAGCCGAGCGTTGTCGATTCTCGACGCCCAACTTGTTGGCGACGGCTACCGCCCCAGGATCGTCCGAAGTACGTATCAAACGATCGCCGGTCTGAATCCGTCGAATCATATGGTCGCGATCATTCAACACCTTCGCCGAACCGTGGCGAAGATCGATCGCTGAATAGTTTGTGAGTTGCATGGTTGGTCCCTTCCTTGAGTCCGCGCTTGCTTGATTTTGATCTCATACGGAAGTCATCCATGCGCGCCGACCTTGCCTACCCACGATACCATTCGCCGAAAGAATCTCGTGTTTCGACAATTAGCAAACGTCGTGAAAGACAAAAGGATAGAATAAATCCGGCAACAGGAACAAAGTTCCCGTACTCGGCGCGATCCCGTTGAGAATCAAAATGTTGGAGGCGTGAATCTAGATCATATGGTATTTCATGGGTTATTACTACTGGCGAGAGGAAGACGCGGGGCGACTTCCTGAAAAGACAGTAACACGCAGGTTGCCCTGCCAACGAAGCAAGTAGCGCAGCTCTATGCTCATCGGATTGAGAACTTACCTGATTGCTCGTGCTTGTTCATGGGATTGAGATATCGTCAAATCGGTCGTAAACCACTCATGAAGAACCTGGTCGTTGAGCAGCCAAGGGCATCAAGACGTCAGTCATGCGCGTTGCGGTTGCCAAAAGGTTGTTGAGGACGTCGAGCTTCATGGTATGGCGGGCGAAACGCGTTGATTCGAGCGCGTAATCAAGGTCCTCAAAGGTGCTCAATATACGCTCCTCATTGACTTGGTTGACCTGCAATTTATCCATGGCGGAATTAAGCCGGGACATATGGGCGGCAGCCTTGGAATGCTGATCGGTCCAGAGGCAATGAACCTCACCCGACTGAGTACCATCACCGGTTTCGCCATACAATTTTTCAAGAGTGGCTTGCGCGTCGGCGACGGTTCTTACGCTATATCCTGACATGGTTCCGAAACCGAGGCTCTTTATAGTCATGGTTTCACCACGCACGTCGGTCAGGACGACTTGGTCGTTATTGACGACGTCCGGCTCGAAAAGCGCTTCCGCTTGAAAAAGGGAGCTGCTGTAGACCTGAATTTTCAGCTCCGTGCTGTTACCGGGAGCCGCATAGGCTTGAATGGTTCCTGTCTGACTGGCCCCACCTTCGCCAAAACCTTGATCTATATTATCGAGAGAGCCATTGGGGATCGGATTGTCGGGAGTACCCGACGTCGCATTGGTCGAACCACCGGTATCGAGGGAACTGAAAGCATAGGTAGTCGGCTTATCCACTCCGAAATCAATCACGAATTGATCGAAATCGAACTTGTAGGCACTCCCCGCCGTTTTCCATTCTCCGGTATCGAAAATCACGGTGTCGCCCTGTCGCACGACATACCGCTCAGGCACGACGCCGCCATTTACCTTGAGGGTGAGCTTGCCTCCATAGGCGTGCACGTCCTTGGCCGCCTCCCACATTTTGGGCCAAGTCGTTCCGCTGGGATCAATGACTTCGACTCCACTTGTGTAATCAGGAGTCATTTTCTCATCCAGCCCATCGCTAAAATCAACGGGAGCACCACCATTACAACTGACGAGAGGGTCGAATAAGTTCACCCCGTTGAATTTGTCGTCGCGGATTTTAATCAGCCGCTCGGTAAGCTCGTCGAATTCCTTTTGCAGCAACTCCCGGTCATGGTTGGTGCTGATCTTGGATGTTCCCGTCGGCGTGGTAATTAACTGATTATCATCATCATTAACGTCGCTCTTGAGTATATCCATGGAGGATTGGGCAAGCATCCCCATGCGGTGATAAATTTCACCTACTTGCTTCAATCCCTCGTATTGCATCTGAGCAAAGGATATTGCGTTCTGGATACCAGTCCGGATGGAATGGTTGCGGGTTAATTCCGAATGCTTCTTCATCACGATGGCGGTGACGCCCGGGTCATCGGATGAGCGAATGACTCGTTTGCCTGTGCTGAGGCGTTCGAGCGAACGCCCGAACTCAGGTTCGGCCAAAAGCGTTTGGGCACGGATATCTATGGCGCTGTAGTTTGTCAGTTCCATGACGTTTTCTGGGTTGGGATTTTAACTTTAGTTTAAAAGGCATGGCGGGCGGGAAGGTCCACCGGTGGATCGAGTGCGCGAAAAAATCGCGGGTTGTAGTTACGCAGGTTCATTTGCGGATTAATTAGATGAAATTCATGAGAGCGGTGTTCTGGGCCAATCCATTGGCTTGGGCGAGCATGGCGGCCCCGAACTCCAGTTTCACGGAGTTCTTTTGAAAACGGGTACTTTCAAGGGAAACGTCGAGGTCGGCCGAGCGAGACAAAGCCGCCTCGAAATTATTGCGTTTCTGGGTCAGGTTTTCGATTTCCATGCCCAAGCGGGAAAGGTTGGCTCCCACTTGAGCCCGCAACCGGGAGATTACGTTCAAGGCGCTGTAGCGATCGACTGCGGTTTCGGGTTGCTCGCTCTTGCCGGCAATCAGCTCGATGGCATGCGTTGCATCCGCGACAGTTTGTACGTTCATCGAGGAAAAGAGCTCGTTGGCTAAATATAAAACGTCCCCTTCCCTACCGGAGGTATAGCTGATTTTGGCAATTTCGAAAGTGCTGCCGTTCTCGTGGTAAGCGACCGGCAGGTTGCCTTCCTCCGTTTCTCGCACGTAGCCCGTTGGTTGATAAGCGGCTCCCATCGTATCTCGGTCCGGCAAATCATTCCACCCTCCGGGGGGTGTGCCTCCCTGGCTAATTTGAAGGTAATCTTCATCACCTGCGTTGTTGGGCTCGTTCGCCGCCCAATTCTCATAAGCTCCGCCGACGGCGCTACCTCCCGACGTGCCATTCCAAAATTGACGGCCTTGGCCTCCGTCCTCTTTTCCCTCGGGCCCTTCCGTCCAACGCCATTCGCCTTCCACGGCGGTATCCTGGCCTCCCAGCCATGCGTTTATGCCGACGTCGCCGATCTGACGGGCGATCTCGTCCTGCTCCGCCTGAGAAGTGACTGTGGCTAGATAATGATAATTGAGCGGATCAGCTGCGTCTTGGTTATCCACCGCAGCCTTTGCATCCGTCCATTTGATATTCGCACCTACGTCGAACAACTTGTAGGTGGTTCCCCGGAACAGCCGAATTTCGTTGAATTCCTCCAAGTCGATCCGCTGGATTTCCTTGATCAGGTTTTGAAATTCGTAGTCGTAGGCGGCGCGATCGGAATCGTTCTTGGTTAGATCGGTGGCCATTGTGGCCAGTTCGGACAAGCGGGTAAACAACTGCCCCACGACGTTGAGAGCATTGTCTTGGGCCTCGGTGTAAGAACGCGCGTTTTGAAGTCCAAGCAAGGCGGCGTCGCTGCGCTTGCGGGAGCTGTCCATTTTCATGGCCACCTGCATGGCGCCGGCATCATCCTCGGGGCGGAGAATGCGTTGCCCTGTGGAAAGCCTGCGCAGGTTGCGATCGGCTTCGATTCGAGCCGCGTTGACCTTAAAGGCCACGCTCGTACTTATGGAGTCGGTATAGAGAGCCACAACTATTCTCCTGTTGAGAAAGGTTGCTAGACAGTCTCCAACCACCTCCTTGCGGGCGGGGACTTATGAGATTCTTCGGCCGCTTCCATGCGGCAATGAATAAAATCGGTTCATCCGTTCGGGACTTTAGAAAAAAGGTTATTTTTTTTGCACGACCGAATCAGCTTGGAGAAAAGGGCACTAGCGATTAGGGGAAAAGGAACTGGGAGAAAACTCAAGACGTGGAGCTGCAGGCAATTTGAAAACCGAAGACGCATACGAGTTCATTAAAAAGCAAACCTCCATGGGGATTGCTCCGTTCCCTTTGTTCAAAACCCTGCGAGGGTATGGAGCCGTTTCCTTCAAATCGGATTTGAAAGCGGCGCTGAACGTCGCCTTGCTGGCTTTCCCGCAAGGCATGGCTTATGCATTGATCGCCGGGTTGCCGATTGAATATGGCATTTATGGATCGGCCATTGCCGCGATCTTTGGTTCCATGTTTGCCAGTTCTCGTTTCATTACGCTGGGTCCAACCAATGCAACGGCCGTGATCCTGTTGGGAACCTTCGTCCCCTTGGGAATGGTGCAGGCGAACGGCATGTTGAGCCCAGAAGCGCTTAGCATGTTGCCCATGTTGTTGATTCTTTCCGGAGCCATTCTGTTGATTGCTGCCTTTCTTCGGGTCGCCGGCATGGTGCAATTCGTCTCACGCACCGTGATAACTGGATACGTTACAGCGGCAGCGATTTTGATACTAGCCAACCAAGCGAAAAACGTTCTCGGTTTTCAATTCGAGGTGGAAGAGGCCCCCACCTCGACGTTCGACGTCGTGCGGTTGACCTTTGTGCACTTGTCGGGAGTTTCACAACCGGCCATAGCCCTTAGCCTGGCAACTGCCCTTACCTATTTCGCTCTTCGAAGAAAATTTCCGAATTGGCCAAACGTTGCAATCACACTGCTCTTGGCATCGGTTGGAAGTTTTTGGCTACTTCCCGATAATGGGGCGCAAGGCCTGCAATCGTTTCAATTCGATCTATCCATGATTTCACTGCCCTCCGCAGACCTCGAAACGACCAAGGCGCTACTGGGAGCAGCCACGGCCATCGCCCTGCTAAGCGCCTTGGAAGGTATATCCATCGGGAAATCTCTCGCTGCCAGCCAAGGAGGACGAGTGGACGTGAACCAAGAAGCCTATTCCCTTGGAATGGCCAACATCGGTTGCGCCTGCTTTTCGGGAATGCCTGCATCAGGTTCGCTGACGCGTTCCACCCTGAACGTGGAAAGTGGCGCGAAAAGTCCCATTTCCAGTTTATTGGCAGGATTGCTTGTATTGGGAGGCGCTTTCGCATTTGCCCCATACGTGCAATACATACCGCTTCCGGCCCTAGCCACCTTGGTAGTTTTCATCGGAGCTTCCTTGATCAGCAGGCGAGAAATTCGTCGCGTTTCTCGAGCCACGCGCGCGGATGCGATCACCTTTTACGTGACCCTGGGTTGCGGCCTGTTCATTTCCCTGCAAGTAGCGGTGTTTGCTGGGGTCATCGTTTCTATCGGACTGTTTTTGAGGAAGGTTGCGGCTCCGGAATTAGTGGAATACGCCTTTACGAAGGAGGGGCACCTCGCCGAATTGGCGAAAAAAACCACGCGCCCAACTCCGGAAGTATCCATCGTGCACGTGGAAGGAGAATTGTTCTTTGCTGCTTCCGAGTTGTTTCGGGAGCAAATTCGAAGAGTGTGCGAAGATCCCAACCTGCAGATTCTTTTGCTGAAGTTGCGAAATGCCCATCACATGGACGCCACCAGCATTCTGGCCCTAGAGGAGTTGATTGACTACATGAAGGAACGAGGTCGACACGTAATGCTTTGCGAAATCCGCAAGGACATCCTGCGGATCTTTCGCAACTCCGGGTTGCTCTTGAAGTTGAACCGTAAGAATCTTTTCCCCGACACTCCGCGCAATCCCACCTTATCAGCCGCTAAAGCGATCCGCCGCGCTCGTGCAATCATGGGCGCCCAAAAAGCGAAGGTTACGATCTTCGTCGATGAATTGAAAACACAAGGTTCTTGAAAACGCCCTCTGCGCAAGAGCCCAACAAACCTGGCTTGGTCGGGTTACAAAAGGTCTCTCTCGTGCTTGGCCTTCATGCGGACCAAGTTTTGGAGAAAAAGGTCGTGCGTATAGTTCTCGATGGATTCCTTTTCCATAAGAAGCAGATGCAGGTCTTCCTTGGCCGTATTCACCTGTTCCGCGTCACCGGTTTCCTTGGCTTGGTCGAGGGCTTCTTCCGCACGAGCAATCTTCGCGTTCACTCCCTTTAGCTTGTCCGCTTGCTTGTCCGAGTCGACTTTCTCTTTTCGAAATTGAACGAATCGCGTGTGGTTGAATTCCTGCAAAGCCTGCTTTTCCTGGACCAAGGCAGCGAGGTCGTCTTGCAACCGAGCTTTCTCGGTCAGGAGCGCCTCTCTGTCTTCAGGACCTAAATTTGGCTCTTCCAAATTGGCATCGATCTTGGCAATGCGATTGTTGAATTGCATGCGACGATCCTGAATGCTGCGATTCTTCTTCGACATGTCCTTCTTGGGAGCAAGCATTTCCTTAGCGGCAACAAACGTGGTGTGCCCGCCCTCGTCGATGGATTGAATTTCTTTCTTGAGGACTTGCATCTCACCTCGGCAAGCCATGAGATCCGCGCTGTTGTCCTCGCCATTTTGCTGAGCTATTTCCAAGTCTTGAATTTGAATCCGCAATTCTTTCATGCGACGCCTAACCTTGCTGCGATCCCGTTGCTGTTTTGCTCGAAAACCCGCTTTGGGTCGGTTTGGAAAGCTTTCACTCATGGGGTTGGTAGGTTTCAGGTACAAAGGATTTAAAGGATAAGTGGTAAGCCGATCAAGAAATTTTATAATTCGTTGTACTTGCGCGACGATCCTTTTGCCTTTTCCACGGGATAACGTTCTTCGTTGCGAGCCATTTTAGTGAAAACGGCCTCGGCGGCGTCTATCCCCGCGACGTCGGCGAAACGAAGCGCATAAATCAAAACGTCGGCGAGTTCATCTGCAATGAGACCCCGTTTGGCTGTGTCATCACAAACCCTACGAGATTCTTCCAGATCAACCCAAAGGAAATGCTCCATCAATTCACCCGCTTCGGACGCAAGGGCCATGCCTAAGTTCTTGGGAGAGTGAAACTGTTCCCAATCGCGAGCATCTGCAAAAGAGCGAATCCTTTCCTTGAGTTGACTGATGGTGGTTTCGTTGTCGGCATGCATAGCTTGTTCATGGTTATTCCAAACCATAAAAGGTTCGGGCATTGAGAGTCGTCAATTGCCCCAAGGTCTCCAAGTCGATCTCGAACAAATCGGCGCAAAACTTGGCCGTATGCCGAAGAAAAGCCGGTTCGTTGGGGTTTCCGCGATGAGGCGCGGGGGCAAGGTAGGGGCAATCCGTCTCCAGCATCAAGCGGTCCAAGCCTTGGGCAAGAGCTGCTTGCCTGACGTTCTCGGCGCTGCCGTAGGTGATTATGCCCGTAAAAGAAGCTCGCCCTCCCCGTTCCCTCAGAAGCAGCACTTGGTCCGGACCTTCGGAAAAACAATGAAACACGACCTTTGCCCAATCGATGCCGGCATCATCGATGCAGCGTAGGCAGTCGTTAAATGAATCTCGGCAATGAATGACGACGGGGAGATCCACTTGCTTGGCAAGCGCGAGTTGTGAGGCAAAGGCAGCCTTTTGCAAATCCTTGAGAGGAGCAGCCTTGGATTCGTCCTTGGGCAGTCGAAAATAGTCCAGTCCAATCTCGCCCACTGCCACCGGACGCCTTTCGCCAACGAGATGTTCGTCGATTGCTGCAACTACCTGTTGCCAGTCTTCTTTCACTTCGTTGGGATGCAAACCAACGGTATAGGCAATGAGGTTGGGGTGCGAGTGAACCAGTTCGCGATAGATGGACCAATCCTCCGGTTCGGTGCCAATCGTCACCAACTGGTTCACTTCCGCAGCCTTTGCCCGATCTAGGATGGCAGGCAAGTTTCCCTCACGAAAAAATCGGTCCAAGTGGCAATGACTATCGAGAAATGGCATACAACATAGTTACGAGCTAATGGAAAAAAGCGTTGCTTTCGTTGTGGGGCTTGGAATGTTTCGGCAAATCACTAAACTCGCAAGTCAGGATTTTAAAAGGCATAGAATATACAACCTCATGGAAAACGTCATTATACTAGGAACGGGTTGCGCGGGATTTACCGCTGCAATCTACACGGCGCGCGCAAACTTACAACCATTGGTTCTCGAGGGCGACATGCCCGGGGGCCAATTGACCACCACGTCGGAAGTGGAAAATTTTCCCGGGTTTCCCGAGGGTGTGGATGGCTACGCCTTGATGGAAGACCTGCGCAAGCAAGCTGCTCGTTTTGGAGCCCGTTACGCCAACGACTTTATCGAAAGGGTGGAATTCGATGGTGAAGTGAAGCGTTTGCACTCCGCCCAAAACGTATACGAAGCCAAATCAGTCATTATTTCCACGGGAGCCTCTCCCAGACTGCTCGGCATACCAGGTGAACGAGAAATGTTCGGCGGCAAGGGAGTAACGACCTGCGCCACTTGCGACGGCGCGTTTTATAGAGACATGGAGGTGGTCGTGGTCGGAGGGGGTGACTCGGCCTGCGAAGAAGCTTTGTTCCTGACCCGTTTTTGTACAAAGGTTTCGTTGATTCACAGGCGAGATGAATTGCGAGCCTCTCGCATTATGGTGGAACGCACCCTCGGACATGAAAAAATCGAGGTCGTCTGGAATACCGTGGTCGAAGAGGTTCTGGCTGACGAAGACGGATTGGCCCGAGGCATAAGAATTCTAAACCGAGAAACGGGGGATACGGAGGAAATTGCCTGTAAGGGCGTGTTTGTCGCCATTGGCCACGTCCCCAATACCAAACCTTTCGAAGGGGTTCTGGAACTGGACGAAAACGGTTATTTGTCGCCTGCCGTCGGAAGTATGGTTAAAACGTCCATTGCCGGGGTATACGTCGCCGGAGACTGCGCGGATCACGTTTATCGACAAGCAATCACCGCCGCCGGAATGGGTTGCCAGGCAGCCATCGAATGCGAACGGTGGTTAGCCGAAGAAGGGTGAATGATGCCCGAGGGGCGGGAAACTGAATCCGCAAACGTTGCTCGTTTCCTTCCACGGGCGGCTCAACGTCAACCCGAAGATATTGCCGCCCGTATCCCGCGTGGACGCAGGCTGGATGGAACCATTCGTTACCATAGCCTGACCTTTGCTCAATTGAACGCGGACTCGGATGCCTGCGCTCGCCTGTTGCAAGAAGTTGGTATAAAGCGGGCCACCAGGGTGTTGGTAATGGTACGGCCCGGACTGGACCTCCTACTAACCTGCTTCGCGTTGTTTAAGATCGGAGCTATCCCAATTGTCATTGATCCCGGCATGAAAATGAGGGCATTTCTCGGCTGCGTCCGGAAATCCCAACCTGACGCCATGGTCGGAATACGTTTGGCTCATGTACTGGCTCGTTTACGCCCAAAGGCTTTTCGCAGCATCGGTTCCAAGGTGATGACGGGAACAAAAAGATTTCGTAACGACCTCACTCGCCTCCAGTCCGACGAACTCTTCGACCCAGCCAATGTGAAGTCTAATGAGTTAGCCGCAATTCTCTTTACCTCCGGCTCGACCGGACCCCCGAAAGGCGTCCGTTACGAACACGGCATGTTGGACGCCCAGGTGCGGCTGGTTCGTGATCGATACGGTATGTGCAGAGGCGAAGTCGATCTCACCACTTTACCTATCTTCGGGCTATTCAATCCAGCTCTAGGGATGACCACCGTGGTCCCGGAACTCAATCCCAGCCATCCCGCGAGAGCTAATCCGGTCAAGCTTGTGCAAGCCATTCGTGAGCGCAAAGTCACGAATGCTTTCGGATCTCCCACCCTATGGCGCAAAATAGCCGACCACTGCAGCGCCAACCAACTCAGGTTGCCCACCCTAAGAAGAATACTCATCGCCGGAGCAAGCGCATCTCCAAGTCTGTTGATAAGACTCCAAAGAGTCTTACCCAATGCCTCCATACACGTGCCTTATGGGGCAACGGAAGCCTTGCCAGTCGCCTCCGCTACAGCTGATCAAATCTTGGCCGGTCCCGCGCGTTTGACCGCGCAAGGGAAAGGGACTTGCCTGGGACGCCCTTTGCCCGAAGTGGAAATTCGCATTCTTCCCATCACGGATGGGGCCATCGAGTTCCTGAAACAAAATGACGTGCTTGGTTCGGGGGTAATTGGGGAAATAACAGTTAGCGGTCCAATCGTAACCAAGGCATACGACAACAATGCCGAAGCAAACGATCTACATAAAGTGGAAGACCGCGAAAAAGGCGTCGTTTGGCATCGAATGGGGGATTTGGGATATCTTGCGGAAGACGGTCGGTTATGGTTCTGTGGGCGAAAAGCCGAATACGTCGAAACCAAGGAAGGTCCCTTGTACACCGAACAAGTGGAGCCTATCTTCGAAGAACACGTGGAGGTAAGGCGATCCGCCCTGATTGGTTTGGGAACAAAACCCATCCGTGAAGGAGCCATCGTCATTGAGCCAGAGCCTGGAGCGTATCCTAAAACCGCTCAGGCAAAAGCCTATTTCCGCGAAGAACTTTTGGCAAAAGCCAGCGCTTTTCCACACTTGCGGAATATCCGCCAAGTGTTTTTTCGCCGTAAGTTCCCCGTCGACTCACGACACAATGCCAAAATTCATCGCTTGGCCTTGGCGCGCGAGTACACTGTCCGGCAAGGTCTCTCGTGAAGATAGTAGTCACTGGCGGAGCAGGTTTCATTGGCACCCGGATCGTGCGAGGCCTGTTGAAAAAAGGGCATGAAGTGGAGATTATTGGACGATCCTCCGCCCCGAGACAGCCCGAGGTTCGCTTTCACAAGATCGATCTCTCCAATAATTCCATTCCCGCCGAGCTTTGCAAAGGGGTGGATGCGTTTTTCCACGTTGCCGCCAAAGCGGGAATCTGGGGGACTGCGGAGTCTTATGAATCCGCCAACGTCGCAGCCACCCGCCAAGTCGTGCAAGCGTGTCTCGCAAACGAGGTCCGGTTTTTGGTCCATACCAGCACGCCGAGCGTGGTGTTCAATGGCCAACCGTTCAAAGGGGCGGGTGAAGAATTGCCATATGGCAGTAATTGGCTTTGTCATTATGCTCGAACCAAGGCCATTGCAGAAAAAGATGTTTTGGCAGCCAATTCAGGCGGGAAATTGAAAACGATCGCTCTGCGCCCTCATTTGGTGTGGGGACCAGGTGACCCGCATCTTCTGCCCAAGGTGGTTTCAAAAGCTCGCGCGGGCAAGTTGGCTATAGTGGGGGATGGCAGTAATCTCGTGGACCTTACACACGTTGAGAACGCAGCCCACGCTCATTTAGTCGCCTTGGAGGCATTGGCCGTCAAAGAGCATCCGGGTGGCAAGGCGTATTTCATTTCCCAAGGCGAGCCTACTAGGCTTTGGTCTTGGTTGAATGATTTGCTTCATCGGTTGAACGAACCTCGAGTCATACGCAAAATATCTTTTCGCAAAGCCTACTGGATGGGTTTTGCGCTTGAGTGCGCTTGGAAAGTTTTGCGGCGCAAGACAGATCCGCCCATGACTCGTTTCGTCGCAACCCAATTAGCCAAGGATCATTGGTTTGACGGTTCCGCCGCCGAAAAGGATTTAGGTTACAAACCAGTTGTCTCAATGGAAGACGGCCTGCAGGAAACCATTGCTTGGCTAAAATCCGATGCAAGCGGAGCCGCCCAGGATTAGCGGCGTTGCCGATGCGCTTCCGCCAGCAAACAGCCAGCGGCTACCGACAGGTTGAGCGAGTTGGCCTTGCCCTGCATGGGAATAGTCAACCTCTCGTCGGCGTTTTCGATCCAGACAGGATCGAGTCCATTCGCTTCGTTGCCCAAGACGATGGCAACGCCTCCTTTAAAATCAACGTCCCAGAGTGGTTTTTCGCAATGTGCGCTGGAAGCGAAGGCACGCAAGTTGCGCCGGTGTAGAAAATCCAGTGCCGCACGCTGTTCACAAAGGGCGGTTGGCACACGGAACAAAAGCCCTTGGGACGCGCGCACCACATTTGGGTTAAACAGGTCCAATTGTGGATCCACGCATAACAGGGCATTCACGCCAAACGCCTCGGCGGAACGCAAAACAGCCCCCAGATTACCTGGTTTCTCGATACCTGCGATCACGAGCACGAGGGCATTTTCCCCTAAAGCCAAAGACTCCAGGCTAGTCTCCCAAGTGGGAACGAGAGCTAGCAATCCGTCCGGACCTTCACGCATGGAAATTTTCTCAAAAGGGCCTTGAGCCATTTCAATCAAAGTGACACCTTGCTTCCACAATGCGGCCAAGAGGTCCTCTTGCTTTTCATCACGAAACAATTGGCGGCAAAAGAACACTTCGTTCAAGGTTGCGTCCGCGCTCATCGCCACTCCGATTTCACGATGACCTTCCACAATAAACAAACCCTCGTTCCGACGGACTCTCGCTCGCCTTAACTTGACGACTCTTTTCACAGCGGGGTTCTGAACACTTTCTATCATGACACAAAGAGGAGAAAACTCTTTCCCTTGTCGGGGTCGAGCCCGATTGTAAAAGTTTTCATGCAAAAGTCCATGCGCGACGTACCTAAAAAGTTTCGGCCGACACCTTACGAATATCATCAGGAACTTTCGTTGGCCATAGAAAGTCTGACCAATCTTGGCCAAGGGGTCGCTCGTGATAACGGTTGGGTCATTCTGGTGCCCGGCGTGCTACCGGGTGAAACCGTTCAGGCGCGGATTTATCGCAACCACAAAAATTACTCGGATGCGGATTTGCTGAAGGTGCTCGAGCCGTCGCCCCAGCGCGTAACTCCTTCCTGCGCTTTATTCGAAACCTGCGGTGGTTGCCAATACCAGCATTTCGCCTACGAGGGACAGTTGGAATGGAAGCGTCGTCACGTATCGGACGCTTTCGCCCGCATAGCGGGTCTCGAGTTTGACGCGCTGCCCACGCGGCCTTCCCCGCGTCCTTACGGTTATCGCTCCAAACTTACGCCTCATTTTCAAAAAGGACCGGAAGGCATTGGCGAAATAGGCTTTCTGCAACAAGGTCGCAGACGCGCTTTGATCGACGTCGAGCACTGCCCGATCGCAACCGACGCAATCAATGATCATTTACCTTCAGCCAGAAAAGAGCTTCGAGAAAATTGGACGGGTAAACGCGGTGGGACCTTGCTCTTGAGGGATACCATGGAGGGAGTGGTCACTAATCCTGAGGAAATTGTCACGGAAAGAGTTGGAAAGCGCGTTTTCCAGTTCAAGGCCGGAGAGTTTTTCCAAAACAATCCGTTTCTTCTTGGTTCCATGGTAGAATACGTCGTCGATCAAGCAGCAGGTACGGAAATTGAGTATTTGGTGGACGCCTATTGCGGTTCCGGATTGTTCGCTATTTCAGCAAGCGACCGATTCGCTCAATGCGTGGGGGTCGAGATCAGCGCCGAAGCCGCGCAATGGGCACGGGCGAACGCAGCCATCAATCGTCTATCCAATTGCGAATTCATATTGGGTTCGGCATCGGAAGTTTTCGAGGAAGTACCATTCACGGGAGAAAAAGCAGCCTTGGTAATCGATCCTCCACGCAAAGGTTGTGATCAGGATTTTCTCCGCCAAGCCATTGCCTTCGAGCCAAGACGCATCGTTTACGTTTCCTGTGATCCCGCCACACAAGCCAGAGACGTCGAGTTTCTACTCAAAGGCGGCTTCCATGTCGTTAACATTCAACCTTTCGACCTTTTCCCACAAACCCGCCACGTCGAAAGCATAGCCACCTTGGAACGGTAGTCTTGATGCGTTTTACCTGCGTTGCCACTCGATGGATTCGAGCTTCGCCAAGAAAGGAGCGCAGGCATCTTCCCACCCATCTGGCCATGGGCTGCTTTCCTTTGTGGTATTGAGAAAGTCGGCAATGCGCTCCACGAACACATCCTCCAGTAGTTCCCATTCAAAATCGGCAACCAAATGCTTTTGGATTGAGCCCTGCAAAAGCACCCCTTCTCGACTTTTCTTCATCGCAGCTCCAGCCACCTTCGCCCCATTGCCAGCAACAGTTAAATCATAAGGCACGGGTTCCTCGAAACAAAGGCCCGGAGCAAGGGGGAAATCCACTTCACCTTGCTTGGTTGAAGGCTCGATGTCGGAAATCGATGCCCCAAGCGACTTCATCGCGGCTCCGAGGGCGGCATGCAGCGCTTGGTAAGACGAACGTATCTGCTGCCCTGCAGCAGGGTGATCGATGGGTATGACCAGGGAATAAGTCCAGTCGTTGCGATGATCCACTACTCCTCCCCCTGTCGGACGCCTAAACAAACTCTCAAGGGAAGCGCCTGTTTGCTTTGCAACCCAAGCCAAATCCTGACCATAGCCAAAGGTATGGCAAGGCCGATCCCAGTCATAGTGACGAAACCGGGGACAAGAGGCGCGTGGAAAATCTTGTAGCATCCACAAGTCAATCGCCATGTTGGCAATCGGCGTGTCTTTCAGGCAAGGCAGTACGAGCAATGGCATGAAAACAATCAGTCGACAACCAGCCTTCGAACGTAACAGGACGGGTTCTGAGAATTTTCCTGAAACCAAGGAAAGAGATCATCCGGAACGTCCATTGCCTCCAGTTGCTCGGAAAAAGTAGCGGGAGAAGTGCTGAGTTTGCCTTGAAGTGGCTGTAAATTAAAGGCGAGATCGGCAGGACGCTTGTCCTCACCTGCGAAGTCTTTGCGTTCTCCAGTCTTCAAGACTTCCTGAGGCAAAGCAAAACGATCGAGAATGAGCTGGCCCATTTCATAGCGGCTGAGACGATCGGCTCCAGCCCAATGGAAGAGTCCGTTGAGCTTGGGTTTTTGACAAAGCTCGACCAGGGCAGCAGCAAGGCTGTCGCAAGAGCAGGGCTGCCGATACTCATCCGCGAAAAGCGTAAGTCGCTTGCCTTTGGAAATCGATCGAAGCATTTTTTCGTGCACGCTGCGTCGTCCGGAAGGACTGTTGCCGGTAAGAATGGTAACGCGAAGAACAACTAAGTTCTCCGGGCATCGCTTAAGCACCTTTTTTTCGGCGTCCAGTTTCTGTTTACCGTACGAGCTCAAGGGATTGGGTAAATCGGTCGACCGATAAGGTGATTGCGACCCATCGAACACCAAGTCCGAGGATAAGTGTATCAATCGAGCGCCTAGATGGTTGGCTATTTCCGCTAAACGAGAAGGAAAGTCGACGTTGATTCGAGTCGCGGCTTCGGGATCTTGGTCCACTTTGTCAGGCTCTGAAACCGCAGCGGCATTAACAATGACGTCCGGCCACATATCGAGCAGTGGACGTTCCAGACCATTCAAGTCGTTGAGGTCCAAACGCGTGTGGCCGGCAATTCCATCGACCTTGACCGGATTTCGATGGGAAAAAGCTTTGGTTTCGAATCCACGACGAACGGCCGCAGAGCAAAATGCAGCCCCTGCCATTCCCGATGCTCCGAAAACCATTACTTTCACTATTGAATAATGAAAGGTTTTCCTTTGCCGAACAACGCCAAACCAAAAATGGGTCTTTGCTTGCCTTGTCAACGAGGCGTGGCATCTTGACAGGTCATAGTATGCAGTACGAGGAATTGGTGAATCCCCGAGTGCTCGATCAGCCAACCTACAACCCGGGAAAGCCCATCGAGCAAGTCGCCTCGGATCGAGGCATCGACCTCCAAGGCATCGTTAAATTAGCTTCCAACGAAAACCCCTTCGGCCCATCTCCAAAGGCGTTGGAGGCTGCGGTCGAAGCTCTGCAGGCAATACGACTTTATCCGGAAGGAAGTGGTATTAGGCTAAAAGAAAAAATCGCTGGCGTCCGCGGACTTGATTCCGAGGAAATAGTACTGGGCAACGGATCCAACGAAATCATCGAGTTGCTGGGCCATGCCTTCCTGAGACCCGGCGACGAAGTCGTTTGTGGATCTCTTTCGTTCATTGTCTATCGCTTGGTGGCCTTGCTCTTCGGAGCCAGTCCAGTTGAAGTGGCGATGCCTGATTACCGACATGACCTTGATGGCATGCTCGAGGCGATAACTGAGAAAACTCGCTTGGTATTCGTGGCAAGTCCCAACAACCCGACCGGAGTGGCCAATTCAAGTGAAGATTTGATCCGTTTTGCTAAACGGCTACCTCAACACGTCATATTTGGTTTTGATGAAGCGTATTCCGAATACCTCGATAATCCGCCTGATTTGCTACCTCTGATTCGAGAAGGTCGCAAAATTGTCTGCATGCGAACGTTTTCCAAGATTTACGGCCTTGCTGGACTACGCATTGGTTACGGGTACGGCTCTCCAGAAGTAGCCGCCTTGCTACACCGAGTCCGTCAACCGTTCAATGCCAACAGCGTCGCTCAAGCGGCTGCTTGCGCAGCGCTTGAAGACAGGGATCACTTAACCCGTTGTCGCTTGGCCAACCAAGAAGGCATGCGTCAGTGGGAAGTGGCGTGCTCGAATCTGGGTTTGCCCTATGTCCCAAGCCAAGCGAATTTCATTTTAATTAAAACAGGTAACGGGGAAGGGATTTTCGAAGCGTTGCAAGACGAGGGCATTATTGCTCGCTCCCTTGGTGGCTCCTTGGAGGATTACTTGAGAATAACCATAGGCACCCCGGAACAAAACTCGCTCGCAATAGCAAAATTAGCTGAAGTGATGAAAGCGGAGGCTAATTAACCACATGCACGATTACTGGCTATTTTCTACCGA
The DNA here is from genome assembly GCA_002721705.1 of Opitutia bacterium. Classification (GTDB taxonomy): domain Bacteria; phylum Verrucomicrobiota; class Verrucomicrobiia; order Opitutales; family Seribacteraceae; genus UBA2993. The sequence continues at coordinate 8,166 of PBLJ01000018.1, read as the reverse complement.
TTGGCATCTAGACTTGATCGTCCTTCTCGTCGCCATAGGCGCCAAGGGCAGCCTTTCTTTCTGTGAAGCTTCAGCCAAACGTGAAAGGAGCAATGGAGAAAAGGAGCCCCCCTTTCCAAAAGTACTCGAATCCTTGAGATCGGATTCATCCGGAAAAGACGTTTTTGGCCTAGGATCAGCCTGTCTCGGAATAATTGCATCCGTTCTCGGTTTTATCTTTCTATGGAATTCGGTTTATTATCTATGGAATCCTTTGGACGCCGATTTGTGGGTGCGTCTATGGGTTGGCTTGGCGTTGCTTGGATTGACCGCGTTAATACAGCACTTGATCACCGTTAGCTTGCCCAGCTTGTTCGCTCAAAAAGCATCCCCTGAAGCCTGGCGTGGATTAACTTGGGTGGTCTTGTTGGTTACTTGGTCAACGTACCCGATACGATGGATGGTTATGCTGGGTGAATGGACAGCCAGACGCCTTTTGGGTCTAGGCAAAACCGTTCAGCAAGAGCAAAACCTTCAAGCTGAAATCGAAGCGCTGGGAAACAGTTCGGGTGAAAAACTGTCTTCAGGGATACGCGAAATCGTAGGAAACACTCTCCAGTTACGGAATCTGGACGCCCAAGATATCCTGCTTCCTCGCCACCTAGTACAAGTTTTGGAAGTCAACGATCCGCTTTCCAAGAACCTGGAACTTGTCAATGCATCCGGCCACACGCGATTTCCTCTTTGCAATAGAGACTTGGATCACTGCGTCGGCATCGTGCACGTAAAGGACGTCTTTCGCGAAATGGCCGAAAACAAGGATGTGGATCTAAATAAAATCAAGCGAGACTTCGCCACTTTTTCTCCTGAGGATCCCTTGGCCGAGGTATTACAGAAAATGCTGAAGAGCCGATTGCATATGGCTCTTGTTCGTGACGAGTTCGGTGGTGCAATTGGAGTGATCACGCTGGAGGACGCGCTCGAGGAAGTGGTCGGTGAAATAAAAGATGAATTCGATGCCGGGGAAGAAGAATTGATTCAACGAAGGATCGACGGCACGTATCAAGTCGCAGGCTTGGCTCAGACGCATGAAGTGGCGGAGGCATTGGGCATTCGTTGCGGCAACGACGAAATTTCCACTTTCGGCGGATGGATCACGATGGCTTTGGGACGAATTCCCAAGCAAAACGAATCCTTTGTCTTGGGTGACTTGGAAATAACAGTGGAAAAAGCCGATGGGGTGCGAGTGATCATAACGGCGGTGAAACCGCTCCATGACATGGGTGCCACAGGATCGCAAGCCACTTGAAAGAGTCGCAAAACCAAACTTTTCGAGTACGAAGAGTTACAGGGATGACCTAATTCTGCAGCAAGTTTGCAAAGTCCCTTAAATAGAGATTCGCAACTTGAGAAGCTTCGAATTGGCTGGCTTTCCGGAGGGCCGCTGGTGCAATCCCGCGAAAGCGCTCAGGTTGCTCGAGGAGTTCCTTTAATTTTTCATGCAGGGCAACGGCGGAATCGTCGTGATGGTGGTCAAAAACAAAACCGTCCTTCTCGTTTTCAATGAAATCTTGGAAACACGCCAAGCCTGAAACAAGAGCAGGACACCCACAGCTCATTGCCTCCAGCGGCGCCAATCCAAAGGTTTCACCTCGATCGGCCATGGAGGGGTAAACGAAGAGGCTGGCCCGGGAGAGCTCCTTTTGCAGTTCTTGTTCATCGAACAAAGACCCGGGAAACTGCACCCTTGAAGTTACGGCAGCCGCTCGCTCACGCAAGCGTCCCAAATAGCTTCTCCCTCCACCGCCTCGTGAAATATCGGCTGGCCCGACAATGCGAAGCTGCCATGCGGCGCGCAGGGCTTCCGGCAATGCAACGTAAGCCCTGACAAGGGCATCCAAACCTTTTTCCGGAGCAATCCTTCCAACATAGAGAATCACCGGGTCTCTTTCTGCATGAAGCTGATCCGGAGCCAGAGGCTGCCAAGGCAGAGGATAAGGTATGCTTACGATCCGAGAAGACAAAGCGGGCACTTCCTTGCGAATGGCTTCCGCAACGGCTCTCGAGGGAGCGTGTAAACGAGCGGCTCCTCGATAAAGCCTCATTTGGCCCTTCGGGAAACGACCAACGTGGACGTATCGCCTCCCGAAGCGGGCATGACGGGCGAGAATGGGTAACCAAAAAGTATTAGTAACAAGAATATCGGCATCGGGGAGTGCTTTTTTCACTCGTCTCGAGTACAAATAATCGAGGAATTTGAGCTTAACCGGGGAAGATGGCGTTGAATACCCGGGGACTCGCAAATGATGAACTCCGTCGATGGTTTCATTTTCGGGCAGTTCATCGCAAAGTCTTGATACATGCGTGACTTCGTGGCCTTGGGCCGCAAAGAGCTTGCCCAATTGGAACCATACTTTCTCAATCGCTCCACCTCGCAAGGGAGGAACGGGTAAGAATGCACCTTGAGCGATGGTAATTCGCATGTAGAAACAAATTCGAAAATATAGGTCTTAAATGCCAGCCGGTCTGTTGTCGAAAAACAACTTGCCGTCACAAGTCTCCCTGAATCAACTCATGCAAATTGGCTGCTCCTCGTCGAATGGAAAACCTTTTATCAAAACATTGTCGGGCGTTTTGCCGCTCTTTTGCCAAACCTTTTGTCGCTGCATGCTTGAGAAGCCTTCGCGTTCCGTCGATATCATCCGGGGCAACTACTCCCGCATCATCCTCGACCACTTCACGCCACAGGTTCACTTTGTCGGAAATGAGAACCGGAGTTCCCACTGCAAGGGCTTCCGCCACCACAATTCCGAAATTTTCTTGATGCGAAGGTAGCGCCAAGGCTTCGGCCGCTCGCAAGGCTCCCCATTTAAGATTACCCTCCAGCATACCGGTCCACAGGACGCGATCCGCGAAGCCAGAAGCTGTTGCGCGTAATTGTTGCTCGTGGGCGTGGTCTTCACAGGGTCCGGCAAGAACCAGCAAGTCGGAACCGGCAGCTATTTCCCCAAAGGCTTGAAGGAGCATGTCGGCGCCTTTCTTGGGGTGTATACGCGCGAGGAAAAGCATAATCCTTCGATCCCGAGCCTGCGGGAAATTCCGGTAAAAAGTTTCTTTATGGGTATCAAGTTCTGCCGGTGGATCAACGGAGCCAAGTCCAACAACGGTTTCACGGCATTGGTAAGGCGAAAACGTATTTTGAGCGAGTCGACGTTCTTCGTCGGTGGTAAAGCAAACGCTACGGGCGTCTTGCAAGACCTTGCTTTGCGAAAATTTCCAAAAAAGCGCTTTTTTCAAATGCTTCCATGGGTATGCTTTCTTGAACCAAGGATCGAGCATGCCGTGTGGATAAATATAATAGGGAGTGGAACATCCCCGAAGCGCCTTGCGAACAATGACCGATGGATACTGCCAGAGACCATGCACAACCACGGCATCTTGACGTGTCGCATGTTCTTGAAGCCATGATCGCATAGTGGGCAAGTAACCGTAACTGCCTAAGCGAGATGGCCCCAAAGCATGAACCTTTACCTGTAAATCGAGCAAAAACGAGGCATTGGGATCATCTCCGGACACGATAGTGGCATCGACGCCCAATTCATGCATCGCTTCACTAAGGCGAATTACGGCTTCCGCGACACCTCCCGCAGAAGGAGCGCAGGAATCAATCGCATGAAGTATTCTCATCCAGCCGTCGAGATCGGCTCCAGCAGATCATCGCAATTCCCAAGCTTCCTTGGTGAAATCGTAGAACTGCCGAGGTGAAGTTCCACGGTTGAAATAAACCCAGGAATTGCGTGTGGCATCCCGCATGTATGGATAAATGGCTTTACTGGTCCAAAACCAAGTATTGGTGGACGTGTCGTAGAACCACATGTCTTCATCGCTATTGCTGTTAACGTAAATCCAACCATGTTCATTATGGTAAGTCCAAGGAAACGCTTTGTCGTTGAAAAATCCGAACCAGCTAAGTTCTTTCCAGGAAGGCGCGTCCTCATTGGGAATCGTGGCATCGCCCCAGATATAGGCGAAACGAGTACGAAAACGATAATCGCCTACCATCTTCTCTATCTGCGCCGCACTGGAAAGACTGGAAAATTGGGCAAGTTCGGTGGGGTCGATTTGGGGTTGCTTGCCCTGCCAAAGGGCAAGCATAAGAGCAGCGGTGTAGAAATCATTCCGGCGCTCGGGAACGCCCCATACTAGATCGAGGTTCTCGATTTTTTCCTCCGAAGTCAAATAGCCCGCGAAGGCTACCGGGCTAATGCCGCTTTTGTATTGGGGTGTTTGAGGCTGGTTGTTGTTATTATTGTTATTGTTGTTGTTGTTGTTGTTGTTGAACATGTTGTTCCAGAAATTGTTGTTGTTGTTGTTCCCGGGGCGACCGCCAAAGCCTCCTCCGAACCCGAACCCACCCATGCCCATACCTCCACCCATCATGGCCATCTGCATCATCTGTTCTTGCATTTTTTCTTGTTGCGAAGCATCCGAGGTCGGATCAAACGCCTGCAAACGATAAGATCCTTGAATTCGCTGTTGCACCGTGGCCTCCGCTCCATCGGTCTTGTTGCGGATCATCAAGGAAACGAATTCTCGGCGATTTTCCTCAAGGTTTTCAGTATCGCTTTTCCCTTGCAATTGAGGCAAAGCTCCATGGCGCCCAATGAAGGTGTCCGAACGAAAGAGTTCGTCGATGTAATTCAGTACACGGAATTCTTTGCTGGGGTAGAAACTGGCGTCCGTGTCGAGAGTGCCATAAGTGTTCTCTTGGTTTTCCGAGTATCCATCGCCATCTGCGTCAGGACTGCCGTCGGAACCGTTGTTGGGAATAAGTGAATAGGTACCGAGGGCTTCCCTAACTTCAAGAAAACTAGGCCAAGTGCCGATCGTGATGTAATGAGCGGCAACAGCGTCCACGATGTCTTGAAAAGCATCTCTCTCCGTCAAGGTGACGGCCCAATCGGAATAAGTGGTCGTCCCTGCGTGGATTTCCGCAAGGGTAGCTGCTACTTCATCGTCTGAAGGAGTGTGAAACAACAGATCTTCGTAGCTTTGTATGATGGCTGCTTGGGGATCGTTAACGGGATCTCGCATGTGCACTTCGATAGTAAGGGGGCCAGCCACCAAAACAGGCTTAACGGTAGCACCGTTCGCAGTGGCGTCCGGCATGGACGCGATAGCCACGATATCCACCTTGTGATCACTGGTCGCATAGATTTCCTTGGCAGGCCATTTGAAGGAAAAGACCCCGGACCCCAAACCAATTTCATCAACTGCACCTATTTCCTGTCCATTGGCATATAAAAGCACTGTGCCATTGGTATCACCTGCTGTGGCTTGATGGAGGCCTAGCTGACTGGTATTCGCCCCAGTCACCTCGACTACAATTTCCACCTCTTCACCGTCTACTAGTTTGGTCAAGGCAGCAGGATGAGTAATTGCTATTTCAGGTAAGTTGACAGCTCCCGCCACAATGCCAGTGGTTGTCATGGAAACGCGATTGTCGTCGTTGTCGATGCCTACCATGGTGATTTCCCATTCACGATTGGCATTGAGCAACGGCGCACTGGATTCGGGCGTGAAAATGCCGTAAAATGGCTCTTTGTCGTCAATACGGAAAAGTTTGCCGTTGAGATAAAATTCCACGCGAGAAATCGAGCCGTCGGAATCTTGAAATACAGGGGCTGCGAGCAATTTCGAGCCACGACTTACATTGGTCACTCCAGAAGGGTATATACTATGTTGCCCATCCGGAATCTCGCCAACTTGATTCAAAACCTTGATGATTTTTTCAACGATGCTTTGATTACCATTGTCGTCCGTAGCGACGGCTCGCATTACGAAATTGCCAGGAGCATCGGGAATAAAGTCCGTGCTAAAAGGCCAAGTCGTGTCCGTGGCGATGGATTGCCCGTTAATGAAAAATTGAATGTTTTGTATGGAATTCACTTCCTCGGTTGCATCGGCGGAAAGATGGAGCCAAGAGCCGGCTCGCAATGTCTCAACTACCTCTATGCTGGCACCGCCCGAGGCCAAAAGGCTTTCATCTTCGGTGGCAAGAGGCCCTTCGAGTACAATCGTGTTGGCATCCGTAATGCTGGAAATCTTGTAAGCGGCGCTCTCTTCGTCTCCCGCGACGAACTTGAGGTATTGGCCTTGTACTAATTCGCTGGTGAAGTCAGTGCCGGTACCTTCCAAGGTAAAGGTGTTGGTGGAGGAACGACGAATGCGTCCGGCAAGCTGGTTGGCCAAGCGAACCGTGCCGGTCAACGGACGACCTGGACCGTTAATCTGTATAGTGGGAGCGGAGGCGCTTAGAACGTCTATGGCAGTGATGGGAGAAAGCCCGTAATTCCCCTCATCGTCCAAAACCATGGTGTGGATTTCATATCGCCCGGGCGATGGAGGCGTCCATTGGTCGTAATAAGGTGAGTCGGTGTCGGTGGAAATAAGGCTGCCGTTTACAAAAAAGCTTGCGGACTGGATAATGCCATCATCGGTAGGCAATGGGGAGACCTGCAGAAAAATCGAATCCCCAAAGGTATAAGTGGATTGAAGAGGATACAGTGTGACGGAAGTGGGTGCGTTCTGGCCCGTCGTCGCAGTAACGCTGACAACTGGAGAAGCTACGCGATTGTTGGCTTCGTCCCTGCTGACTGCAACGATCGAGTGAACCCCCGAATGACCAGGTTGCCAAGCAGAGCCAAATGGGTAACTCGCAGTGTTAAAAGTCGATTCCTTGAGTATTTCGCTGAAGTTCTGAGCGAGAATGGTAGTGCTATCAGAGCTACTAACCGACCCACCAGAAGAGGCATTAAGATCAATGAAACCAAAATGGACCGAGTGATCTTCATAAGCGGTGACAACCATATTGGTGGCTGGAAATTCCGTCTTGATGGCGGACAGCAAGTTGTCTCGCGTGGATTCGATAGTGGTGCCCAAAGCGACTCCAACGGAGTTAATCGCAACGCTGCCATCATTAGTAAATTCAAAGGTTCTGGTCAGGTTTGAATCGGCTAGGCCATCCGAAACAGTAACACCTACGCCATCTGCGGGCAAAGATTGCAGTTGAAGACTGGCACTGGCTCCATTCACGAAAATTTGCGTTCCCACCAGCTTGCCATCGGGAGAAGATGCCGTGGCGCTTATATGAAGGGTGGATGCCGCGGTGAATCGATCATTAGCCTGTGGATAATTCAGGGCAGTTGAAGGTGCAAATGAACCATCGAATGAAGGGACCGTGACGGAAGCGATGGAGGAAAACTCGGATTGCTCTCCACGCTGCAAGTCGGTGGCGACTACCTGCAACTGATAATTGCCGCCAAGGGTGGGTGTCCAAGAGAGAGCGTAATGATTCCCATTGGTCACCGTAGGAGTGTTTTGGGTATCGACCAAGGCGTTGTTGACGTAAAGCTCCACGTTGGCAATGGATCCTTCGCCAATTGCTGTATGAACGAGGACGGGTACGGCGTTGTTCAAAGCAAAGGTATGGGGAATGCCGGGCATGGGAAACAAGAGAGTGGCGTTATGATCGGGTTGATCAGGCAAAGTGGCGGTTTTGCGGTCATAAAGAAAAACGTCGCGTAAACCATTGCCGTCTCCAGAAGTCTGGTTATTCGCCCCAAAGATAAGACCTCCATCTCCGTCGGCATCCGAACTGAAGGCAACGTGGCGACCATTGGAACTAATGACGGCATTTCGACTGGAAGGCATCGGAGTATTGGAGAATGCGGCTACGGGATAACCGAAACGGTTCACGGAAACCCTTTCCGAACGATTAGTGTCGAAATCAAAGAGGTAAATGTCAGAACTGGAATTGTCCGGAGTGGTAAAATCCTGCCTATTGACTTCCGAAAAGCCATAAATCACCCCATCGGGACCAATGGTCAAACTTGCTTCCGTGTAGCCACTCCCCTGCGTGATCAAGTTGCTTTGAGGGATCGCAGCGAGGAGAGAAGGTTCACTGGAAGTTACGCTTCCATGGATGGTTTGGATGGTCAGCCCATCGACGCCGGTGGTGGAAACGATCAATCCATTGGTCGCTATCGTTAAACCGGATGAGGAAATCGCCGTGTTTAGGTCATCGCGAATCGCAGTAACGTCATCCGTGGTCACCCCACCGGAGCCTATGCTGACAGGGGTATTGGACGCTGTCCAGTTTGAGTTATTATCAAACTCGAGGACAAC
>PBLJ01000017.1 GCA_002721705.1 Opitutia bacterium | reverse complement strand
CCGATAAAGTTAACCTTCGGGAATTTTTCCAGCGTGCGGTGGAAACGGTCGAAGTTCAGATTGTATGAGCCGTGTTGGAAGTGCATGAGCACGGGCACGCCGAACTCCTGCGCGACCTCGGCCACGGCCCAGACGTGCTTGGAGTCGCATGCCACCTTGAACTTCTGTTCGGCGATGATCACGGCGCCGGCTTTCAGAAATTTCTCGAGCTCCTTCTGCATGTCCGGCAGGTCGGGCACTTCGTTGGCACCGAAGAGGTATTCCTTGGGAAATTTTTTCGCGATCTTTAAAACCGTGTCGTTGCCGCCGGTGCGCGCGGCGAGTCCGTTGCTGCGGCCATCGTGGGTGGAAGGTCGCTTCACGGGCCGGCCGGAGGGCAGCAGGATGGTGGTGGTGATGCCCATCGCGCGCTGGTGCTTGATCATCTGCTCGTCGGAGCGGCCGTGGTAGTGGGTGTGTTGGTGGATGTCGATGATGGGTTCCTTGGGCTCAGCGGCGGAAGTGTCGCGAAGCAGGCAGCCGGTCGCCACCGCGACGGTGGTGCTAGCCAAAAAACGGCGTCGTGAAAAGGAGGTGCGCATGGGGAAAGTTTCCGCCAACCCCTCACAAACGCAATTTAAAAAATGCCACATTTAAGTTGCCACCAACATTGCCTGGGAGCATAGTGAGTACAGGACGGCGGCATGGGTTTAATTCACGCCTGCAATACGTGCGGAGGGAGCATCGACTTCGCGCCGGAGCACACGGGGTTCCAGGTGGCCTGCCCGCATTGCGGCATGACGACCGTGCTTGTGTCTTCATCACCCCACGCTCCACCAGGTGCTTCTGGCTTAAGCGACCCATATCAGCACCCCACCGGTGGTTATCCGCAACCTCAGATTTCACATGGTCCCCAGTTGTATTACCAGCCTGCGAGAGGCGGCATCAGCACTGGTGGGATCATCGGCATTGTGGTGGGCGTATTCTTGGCGGTGGGCCTGATCGTGATGGCGGTCGTGATGCTGGGCGGCAAGGACAATGGCGGTGTCGCGGGTGTGACCGGTGGCGGTTCCTCAAGTGAAATCACTGAAAAGGAAGACTTTACAAAAATGCACGCGTATTATCGCGAAAAGATTTTCCCGCTTGAGGTGAAGGCGGGCAAGTTGATTGCCCGGCTGGATGACTCAGTTAATGATGATGAAGCCTTGGATATTATGAACAGGATGCTCGAAAACCTGGTGGCCCGGACAATCGCACTGAAATTGCTGGATTCAAAAACACCCGAAGTCAGCAGCTTGAACAATCGGTACGTCCGGTATTGTGAAACTGGGCAGGACATTTGGCGACGAGTGATCAATGCCTTGGAAGATGGTGATCAACGGGGTGCGGAGAATTTAATTTTCAACAACCTTAAAGCCCAAACTGACCTGCTGGCAGAATGGGTTAAAGACTTCAATCGGATGAGCGGCAAATATGCGTTGCCGGACTTGGAATCGATCATCAAGGACATGTTGTAAAATCAGGGGTCGCTCGCTGGAAATTTGATCCACGGTTTCTGCGGAGCTGATGCCGCACATTGCCGGTCAGCCATCTTTTGGCTTTCGGGTTTTTGGGATTCTCTTATGCTTCGGCCAACCATGAAGGCGATTTTGTTTTTTCTTGTTCCTGTCGTTTCCCTTTTTGCTGCCGAACCAGAGCCGGATCCGAAGGAGTTGCCGCGCATTCCACATACGCCGGCGGGAGAGGCGAGGAATACGTTCACGGTGAAAGAAGGGGTCGACCTGCAACTGGCTGCAGCGGAACCGCAAGTGTTGGACCCGGTGGCGATGTGCTTTGACGAGTTCGGTCGATTGTTTGTGGTGGAGATGATTGGTTATTCGGAGCGTCAGCATGAAAAACTGGGGCGCGTGCGCCGGCTGGTGGATGAAGACGGTGACGGCCGTTTTGAGAAGTCGACGGTGTTTGCGAAAGGGTTGGCGTGGCCGACGGCGTTGTTTTGCTACGGCGGCGGGGTGTTCGTGGGGGTGACGCCGGATTTGTGGTTCTTCAAGGATACGAATGGCGACGGAGTGGCGGACACGCAAAAGAAAGTGTTCACGGGGTTCGGTCGACAGCGACTGAATGTACAGGGAATTTTCAACAGCCTGCGGTGGGGACTGGACAACCGCATCCACGGGGCGACGGCGCACAACGGCGGCGACATCACTCGCCCGGGGACGGATGGCAAACCGGTGAGCTTGCGCGGACGCGATTTTTCGTTCGACCCACGCACGCTGGATTTGCGCGCCGAGAGCAGTACGGCGCAACACGGGATGAGTTTTGACAACGAAGGCCGGAAGTTTGTATGCAGCAACAGCAGCCATTTGCAGGCGGTGATGTACGACGCGCGCTACGCGGGGCGCAACCGGCACTACGCGATGCCGGGGCAGCGGGTGAGCATCGCGGCGGACGGGCCGTCGGCAGAAGTGTACCGGCTAAGCCCCGATGAACCGTGGCGCATCGTACGCACGCGTTGGCGGATCGCCAAGGCGGTGCGCGGGCCGGTGGAAGGCGGCGGTCGTGTGTCGGGGTATTTCACGGCGGCGACAGGGGTGACGATTTATCGCGGGGACGCCTTGGGCGCGGAGTTGTTGGGCAATGCGTTCATTGCCGATGCAGGCAGCAACCTGATCCATCGCAAGCGCATCCGGTACGATGCAGTGCAACCTGTGGGTGCGCGGCCGAAGGACGAACAGAAGCGCGAGTTCATCGCCTCGACGGACAACTGGTTTCGGCCGGTGCAGTTTGCCAATGGGCCGGACGGCTGCCTGTACGTGGCGGACATGTACCGCGAGACGATCGAGCATCCGTGGTCGATCCCGGAAAGCATCAAGAAGCATCTGGATTTGAACAGCGGCAACAACCGCGGGCGCATCTGGCGCATTGCACCAAAGGGTTTCAAGGCGCGCCAACGCAAGCTGCCCGGAGAGATGACCACGGCGGAGTTGGCGGGTGCGTTATGCCATGCAAACGGATGGCATCGCGACACCGCGGCGCGGTTGTTGTTCGAGCGGCAGGACAAATCGGTCGTGCCCATTCTCGAATCGATGTTGGCGAAGGCGGAGCAGCCCGAGGCGCGCATTCACGCGTTGTGGGCGTTGCGCGGTCTGGGCGCGCTGAAGGCAGACCATGTGCTGACGGCACTGAAGACGGCGCCGCGGCATGGGCTGCGGCTGGCGGAGGAATTCGCGGAGGACAAAAAGATAGAGGCCGCGGCGCTGGCGTTGGCGGGCCACAAGTCTTCGGCGGTTCGATTTCAACTGGCGCTGACGGCTTCACGGTTGCCCGAAAGCGAGAATAAGGCAGCAGCGCTGGCGCAGCTCATAGCGAAGTCGGGGAGTGATCGTTGGCTATTGGCGGGAACGCTCAACGCGATGACCGGCGGTTTGGAAAACATTTTCGCGGACGTGCAGGCAGAGCCTTCGGTGTCTGCGGCGGTGAAAACGGAACTCATCCGGCTCATTGGTCGGCGCAATCAAAAGGCTGAAGTGGACGCGGTGTTGAAAGTTTTGGCGGGGCGTAAACCAAACGCGGAGACGATCGCGTGGGTGGCTGCGCTGGGCCGTGATGGCGGACAGCTGACCGCGCTGCGAAAAGAGGCGGTGCGATGGATGGCATTGCCGGCAAAGGAAAAGCCCGACGCGGAATTGGTGCCGGCCATGGCACTTGTGGCGCGGCAAGGCTACGCGGTGGCTGGGCCGGCATTGCTGGGCGCAGCGCGCGCGCGGAAATCCGATGATGTTGACGTAGCGGTGGTGAGGACTCTGGCGCAATTTCGCGAGCCAAAAGTGACCGGCGACTTGCTGGGTCTATGGCCATCAGCGACGCCGCGTGTGCGCGCAGAAATCATCGCGGCAATGTTGACGCGTGCCGACCGACAGGCGGCCTTGCTCGGCGCGCTGGAAAAAGGGACGGTGGAGAAAGGTGCGGTGTCCGCGTCGGCAATCAGCGTACTGCGCGGGCAAAAAGATGCGGGGCTGCGCGCGCGGGCGGTGAAGGTGTTCGGTGCGCCGCCCAAGGTGAAGTCGCGTTCACAGGTGGTCGCGGAATATCTGCCATCGTTGAAGCTGAAGGGCGATGCGGCAAAGGGCCGGATGATTTACACCACGCGCTGCGCCATGTGTCACAAATACGGCAAGGAAGGATTTGCGCTGGGCCCGGACTTGGTAACGATCAAGACAACAGGCCGCGAGAAGATTCTGACTAATTTCATCGACCCCAACCGCGAGGTGCTGCCGAGCTATGTGGCGTACAACATTGCGACAAAGGATGACGAAAGCATCGTGGGATTGCTTGGTGATGAGACGCGCACGCATGTCCGCATCAAGCTGCCGCTGGGTCAGGAACGGTTGTTGCCGCGGACCCAGGTGAAGGGCATGCGCAGCCTCGGACAGTCGATCATGCCCGTTGGCCTTGAGGCCGGCATGACAAATCAGCAGATGGCGGACTTGCTTGAATTTATCACAACGGTGAAATGAAGGCGTTGAACCGTAGATGGTTCCTGGGTGGAATGACATTGGCCGGCTTGGCGCGCGCGGCGGATGAACTGAGGCAGGTGCCGACGGTGCATGACAACATTCGCGCGGCAGCGGATGAGGCGGCGNTGGGGATGATGTTCAAGGGATCGACGCCGAAGGAATTGGCGACNTGGCAAAAACAATTTCGCGCCAAGGTGGCGGAACTNCTCGGTCCGCATGCGCCACCNCCAAAATGGTCCACGNAAAAACTTTCGGCGGNGGAGTTTGCNGATTTTACGAGGGAGGAGTTTCTTTTNAATGCGAAAGGTGCCGCAAGCTTGCCAGTGTACGTACTGCGGCCTAAGGGAGCGCGGCGAGGTCNCTTGCCGGTGTTGCTGTGCCTGCATGGACACGGGGAGTTTGGGCACGATGCGGTGGCGGGCATCGACCATACGCCGGAGCGGGCAGCGAACATTAAGAAGGCAAATTATGACTACGCTCGACAACTGGCGCGGGAAGGATTCATCACGGTGGCACCGTGCATGCGCCCGTTCGGGCGGCGACTGGACGCGGATTCGCGCAAGGGCCGCACGGATCCCTGTGCGGTGACCTTCGTGCGCCTGATGCTACTGGGGCAGACGTTGATGGGCGCGAATCTGCGCGATTGCAAGTGGGCGCTGGATTTCGCGGCGACGTTGCCGGGAGTGGACATCGATCGTTGCGGCTGCGTGGGGCTGTCATATGGCGGCCGCATGACAATGCTGGTGGCGGCGATGGATCTGCGCGTTAATGCAGCAGTGGTTTCGGGCGCGCTCAACGTGATGCAAGAGCGCATCGGTCTTCGGTATTCCTGTGGGGCACAGGTGATTCCCGGCCTTTTAAAACACGGCGACACGCCTGAGTTGGGCGGCCTCATCGCGCCGCGCCCGTGCATCTGGGAGATTGGCTCCGATGACAGCCTGATCATCCCGGGCTGGGACGCGAAAATGAAAACCCGCATCCAGCGCGCCTACACCGCGTCGAAAAAACCCAAGGCGGTCACGTTCCATCATTTCAAGGGCGACCACCGCTGGGACGGCACCAAAGCAGTGCCCATGCTGAAGCGGGTACTGGGTTAATTGCCGGCGGGAAGGAGGAGGTCGCCCGGCTTTAAAACGACCTTGGATGCGCCAGGAGCAAAGCCGAGTGCGGACCGATTGAATTCCACTTTCCGAGCCACCAATTGGCTGATGCGGCGGCCGTTCCGCTCCACGTGGTAACGCATGCCGGGCTGTGCGCCTTGTTCGCTGCCAAAATTCGCGGTGGCGATGTTGAACTGGGCGTTGAAATTCATGATGGCAAATGGCCTGACAGGCTGGAGGTCGGGCTGGTTCGGCTGTGTGTTCTCCATCCGCGACAACTTGCTGGTGAGCTCGGCCATGCGGCTAATGAGGTCCTCGTTGGCATCGCTCAGCTCATCGACTTGCCGGCGGGCTTCGGCGAGTTGACTTCGCAGCTTTTTGATGTCATCAGCATTGGCTGCTTGTGCGGGCTTGCGAATGACCACCGGTTTGCGCGCCTTGAGTTTTTGATTTTCGCGTGCGAGCTCACGGTTGGTCGCGGACAGTGCTTGAAGTTCGTGTTTCGAATTTGCTGCGTTGTCCTTGGCTTCCTTGGCGGCATGATCGCGCGCGGACAATTCATCCCGGAGCGCACGGATGATCTGCATGCTGTTTTCGGCCACCTTGCGAGCTTTGTTGAGGTCGAGCCGTGCTTGATTGTTGGAGCGCCGGAGACGGGCAATCTCATCAGGTGATTTACACTGCTGTCTGAAACCATCGATTACGCCGCCCTGTTGACGCACTTGGTTTTCCAACTTGTTGTTGTGGTCAATCACCACCTTGGCATGGCTGCGGAGGTCGTCCAGTTCATCGGCAAGTTTTTTTTGCCTGCGCTGCATTTGTTCAGCATCGTTCTGGTGCGCCTGAATGTCCCGGTTCAAGGCATTGTTCTTTGCCTGCAACGTGGTCCGGCTTTTCTCGGTTTCCTTTTGCGCATGGTTCTGGATGGCACTGTTTTCCGCCCAAGGGCCGAGTAGCAGCCATATCATGACGAGGCCCAATGTGATGACGAGCAGCAGGCACACGCGGGTGATCCATTTCTTGGGTCTTTGATAGGGCTGAGGAATTGCAGGTGTAGCCGAGAAGGGCAGGGGAGGCTTTGGGTTGCCTGCATTCATGGTCAGCGGGCCGCACTTGGGGTGCCCATTTTAATATACACCCGCCCGACCGAAACGCAACTGACTCAAGGCAGTATTAAGGCTTCCGATTTGCGTCTAAGGAAGGTGGCTTTGTAGTCGTGGTAATAATTGGTCTGCACCTCCACCTGATTGATCCAACGACCGCGCGTGGTGACCGTGGTGCCATTGACGGTGATTTGTTCGCCGGGGATGTACTCTCGCCGGTTCACGAGTTCCTGTTCCTTTCGTACATACTTAGTAGAAGAAACCACCACGTGCGCGCCAACCGTCCGGGCTTGTCGTGCGAGATGGGTTCGACCGGGTGTGCGGGAGGAATGGAACTCGGCAGCACCCACGACTTGATGCTCATTGAATGCCAGCTCGTTCACACGCGCATCATGATTCTGCATGGTGGTGCGCTGGATGTCCGGCGTCTCAATCTTTACAGTCGATTCCGTTTCCGGTGCCATCTCCCAGAGGAAGTTGGTCTTGTACTGATTCTCGGTGAGACCATCGAGGATGGAGCAGCCGCTGAAGAGAATCATGGACAGGAGCAAAGCCCCCAGCCTACCCACTGAAAAGGTGTTGAAGTTCATGGTTAAGCCCGTTTTTAAAAATTACGCACACGTATCAAAAAAGTTACGTAAACGTACTAAATGTTTTAAGGGTGTCAACCGGTTTTTTGGTAAAAAATCACCACGGGACGAATCCCGTGGTGACCAGCCGCGAGGCAAGGCGCGACTGTTGGCCAGACCTAACAGAAAGCATTCCGAGCGGAACCTGTGTCTTCCGGTGGGAGCCGGGCAGGGTTGCTGGTTTGTCTGACGGTACTTTCAACCCTTTTTCCCAGAAGGTGGCTGGCCGATTGATTTAAATAAAGGTCGGCAAACCAAATCTTCAATCGGCTGATGCCATAGCAGAAGTGATGCCAATCTGGCAAAAAAGCACAAAAGTGAACAACTTTCAGGCAGACTCGGCGGCCAGTTGTTTCAATCCCTCGCCGCTCAGGCGAAAAACCCGCCATTCTTGCAGAATCTCGGCCCCAAGTTTTTCGTAGAAATCGATGGCGGGCTGGTTCCAGTCCAAGGCCACCCACTCAAACCGGGCGCAGCCGCGATCCACGGCGATTTTTGCCAAGTGCACGAGAAGCGTCTTACCTATGCCGTGGCGGCGAAACTCCGGCTTCACGAAAAGGTCCTCGAGGTACAGCCCGCGCCGACCAGTGAAGGTAGAGAAATTGTGGAAATAGACGGCGTATGCGGCGGTCTCGCCGTCCACTTCTGCAAACAAAGCCTTGGCCACCGCTTCCGGTCCAAAAAGCGATGCGTGCACGCTCTCTTTCGTGGCCACCACTTCGTGCAGCAGTTTTTCGTAATCGGCGATTGCGCGGATGAACTCCAGCAACAGCGGCACGTCGGCCTCGGTGGCGGGGCGGATGATGAGGGAGTCGTCAGCCATGGTCAGTTGCCCTTCAGGCTGGCCCGGTATTTGTACAGCCCAACCGGCTCGAGGATGTTTTTCAACCGGCTTTCATCCAGAAATCCGGAAACCTCGAGGTCTTTCAAATGAATCCAAACCGCTTGGATGTACCTGTGTTGCACCATGAATTGCACCCACTTGTAAGCTTTCTCGTGTTGATCCAGTTGCCCGTAAATCCAGATTACCGCCCCTGGAGAGACGTGTTCCTTTCCCGCTTCCGCAGTCTGAAGAATCCGGTCCAAGGTTGCCTTGGCTTCATCAGATCGGGTTCCCAGCTTGATTTGGCAAAGCGCTTCACCCGCTGCCGCTGTTGGCCGCCCTGCCTGCAGTTCCTTTATCCTTTGGAACAAAGGCAGTGCCTTTTCAAAACTACCTTCTGCGAAATGCCACCGCGCCAGGCAGCGTAGGGGAAGAATGCAACTGGGATGATCCTTGGCCGCTTGGTTCGCGATGGACCAGGCTTGTTCTTCTTGGCCGGTATGCTTTAAAGCTGCGGCGTATACCCCGTTGATGACCGGGTTAAGTGGCTCGCGTTCGTACGCCTTCCGGATCAGTTCCAGTCGCCGCTGGTTGTCGCCAATGACTTCATAAAATTGGCCGTACCAGCAATAGGTAAACGCATGGTTGGGATTAAACTGAATGGCCTTTTCATAGGAGTCTGCCGCCGCCTCAAAGTCCCAGTCGTAAAACAGGTGAATGTTGCCCATCGCCGCGTGCGCCTCGCCAAGCTGCGGGTCCAGGCGCAATGCCAGTCGTGCAGATTTCTTGGCGCGCGGCATCACATCGGCCGGGGGTTCCACATTGTAGTAAAACATCATGATGTCGGTGAACGCCAGATAACAATGGGCCAACGCAAACTCGGGGTCGTGGGAAACGGCCTCCTTGAATTTCTCGCGCGCCTGGCGCAGTCCGTCATCGGTTCGCTTGATCCATTGCTGGCGTCCCTCGAGATAAGCGACCCAGGCCGTTCGGTTTTCCGTGGGAGGTCCCGGCATTTTCATTTGGCGGATGGCGGGGGCGGCTCTGGTGCCGTTGTGCTCAATGGTTCTAACACCAAAAGGGATGGGGTCGGCTGCGGCCACGATCATGGGGATGGGATGCCCCATCTTTGCCGCGATCTCGCGTGCGATAAGTTCCTGCACGCGCAGCAGTTCCTTGAACGCCACTTGATCCCACTTGTTGCTCCATGCAATTCGGTTGCCCTCAGATAATTCCACGCTAATCGTCAGTCCATCTTCTCCCACCTGTTGCACAGTGCCGGTGAGAAGCCAGTGTGCTCCAAGTCGTCCCGCGATGGCCTTGGTGGTTTCCAACTGATCACGAAACACCTCTGACGAGCGGCGCGAAATTACCACCAGCTCACCCACGCGCGACAGGTGCCGCCGGATGTCGTCGGGCACACCGTCAGTCCAGATGCTGCTCGTGGCTTCGCCCTTGGTCTCAAAGGGGAGAATGGCAATTGTGTTTGTGGCGGGCGGCGGTTCCTCGGGTTTTAAAGCGGCTTCTTTCTTTTTGTCGACGGGCTGGGTGGGATCGGTTTGCGGCGATAAAAAATTGATCACCAAGGCTCCCAGCAGCACGAACGCCAGCGCGCCCATCGCGGGTGCCCAAAACGCGCGTGCATTTGCAGAGGTTTCGACCGGCATTTCTTCCGGCTCAATCACTGTTCCTTCCGGCAGTCCGTGGGACGTAATCGCGAACACCTGCAGGGGCTGCGCTACGCCCTTCAACTCCGGTCGACCCAAGAGCTGTGTTGTGAATTCCGGGTGGCTGGCGATGTCTTGCTGTATTTTCTCCGACAACGCCACCCCGCCCACAGGCGACAAAGGCTCGATGCGAGAGGCAATGTTCACCCCGTCGCCCAATACCTCCGAACCCTGCAGCACGATGTCCCCTTGGTGTATGCCAATGCGGATGCGGAGCCCCTCCACCTTGCCCGCCGCCTGCTGCATCGCCACTGCGCACCGTACTGCGTTGAGGGAGCTGTCAAACGAGAGCAGTAAACCGTCGCCCATCTCCTTGAGCCACCGGCCCTCGTGCTCCTCCACCAGTGGCTGAAACAACTGTCGCTGTCCCTCCAAGAGCCGCAGTGCCATCAGTTCATCCCGCGCCGACAACTCCGTGAACCCGGCGATGTCCGTGAATACGATGGCGGCAAGTTTGCGGGATGACTCTGGCATGAATGAACGTTCCGCCGCATCGTATCCCAAAACATCGACCCGACAAAGCCTCGATAAAAATGGGTTCCTTTTTTCCAAGCTCCCGTTACCCTCCGTCAGCCATGAAGACCTCCCTCCTGGCCCTGTTGTTGACCGCTATGACCGTCACTGCCGCCCCCGTTGCCATCGTCATCCACGCCGGTGCCGGCGGCAAGCCCACACTGCCTGCCGAACTCGAGAAGCAGTACCATGCCGAACTCGCCAAGGCTCTTCGCGCAGGCCACGCGGTTTTAAAGAAGGGGGGCGCCGCGATGGATGCGGTCGAGGCCGCAATCGTTGTGATGGAGGATTCTCCGCTGTTCAATGCCGGCAAGGGCGCTGTATTCACCAGCGCCGGCGAGAATGAACTGGATGCCTCCCTCATGGACGGCAGTACGCTGCAAGCCGGCGCTGTCGGTGGTGTGACCATTATCAAGAATCCGATCCGCGCAGCACGCGCCGTGATGGAGAAAACCCCGCATGTCATGCTTGCTGGCGATGGCGCAGAGGTCTTTGCTAAAAAGGCAGGCCTCGAGATCGTCCCACGCAAGTATTTCCATACCGACCGCCGCTGGAAACAGCTTCAGGAATGGAAAGCCAAGCAGAAGGACAAGAAACGTTCCGCGCTGGAAACCACCAACGAATACCTCGGCACCGTCGGCTGCGCTGCGCTAGACGTCCATGGCAACATTGCCGCAGGCACCTCCACAGGCGGCCTCACTGGCAAGCAATACGGTCGCCTCGGAGACTCCCCAATCATCGCTGCCGGAACCTATGCCGACAATCGCACCTGCGCCATCTCCTGTACCGGTCACGGCGAATTCTTCATTCGGCATGCTGTTGCCTTCGACATCCACGCCCGCATGAAATACAAGCAAGAATCGCTCGCCCAAGCCGCGCGCGCTCTCGTGCAGCAGACCCTCAAGAAAGCCGGCGGTCGCGGCGGCATCATCGGCCTCGATGCCAGTGGCAACATTGTCATGGAATTTAACAGCCCCGCCATGAATCGCGGCTACATCGACAAGACTGGCAAGCTCCACACCGCCATCTTCCGCGAGGAAAAGTAAAGTAGCCTCGAGTCGCATAACTTTGCTGCCAGCGGGATTGCCTTCATGCCCGTCTACTGGCAGTGTGGGGGCATGTTCACACGGCTCCTGTTTTCATCCTTTCTGACACTCGCGTTTGCAGCCTTGGCGGCGGATTTAAAGCCAGCATACCAAGCCAAAGCCAACCGACTCATACTTGCGGCCACCAACAGCACCTTCGGATTCCAGCGACTGGAAGTGCTTTGCGATAGATTCGGTGCGCGATTCACCGGCTCCAAAAACCTTGAGGACGCCATCGACTGGTGTCTTGCGGAAATGAAACGCGACGGCTTCAAGAACGTGCACGGCGAAAAAGTAAAGGTGCCGCGCTGGGTGCGAGGCAAGGAGTCCGCCACGCTTTTACTGCCGCGTCCGCGACCACTGCCCATGCTTGGGTTAGGCGGCAGCGTTGGCACGCCCAAGGACGGTATTGAAGCCGATGTGCTGGTCGTGCCCAGCTTTGAAGAATTAAGAAAACGTACTGCGGAGGCGAAGGGAAAGATCATCCTGTTCAATGTGCCGTTTACCAGCTACCGCGAGACGGTCATCGTTCGCCGCTTGGGCGCGGTGGAAGCCGCCAAAGCCGGCGCTGTGGCCAGCCTCATTCGGTCGGTCGGCCCATTTTCAATGCAGACGCCGCACACTGGCAACATGGCGTATGAAGACGGCGTCAGGAAAGTTCCGCATGCAGCCTTGTCGTTGGAGGACGCCGAGATGCTTTCGCGCATGGCTGCGCGCGGGGAGCGCATCCGCATCCGGTTGAAGATGGAGGCGCACACGCTTCCCGACGGGTTTTCGCGCAACGTGATCGCCGACCTTAAGGGATGGGAAAAACCGGAGGAGATCGTGATTGTCAGTGGCCACATTGACTCATGGGATGTTGGTCAGGGGGCGATGGATGATGGTGGTGGTTGCTTGGCCGCATGGGAGGCTGTGCGGTTGATGATGAAGCTTGGGCTTAAGCCACGCCGCACCGTTCGCGTTGTGCTTTGGACCAATGAAGAAAACGGTATTCGTGGTGCCAAGGAATACGCCCGCCGCCACGCGGCAGACTTGAAGAACCATGTGCTGGCGATTGAATCTGATAGCGGAGTATTCAATCCCACAGGCTACGGTTTTCTGGGGAGTGCTAAGGGCATGGAAACCATTCAGGCTGTCGGCAAACTCTTGGCTCCGATCAAAGCTGGTGAAATCAAGAAGGGTTGCCGCGGTGCGGATGTGTTGAAACTGATAGTCGGCGGTGTGCCAGCCATGCACCTCGAGGTGGAGCGCGAAAAGTATTTTTGGTACCACCACACCGACGCCGACACCATCGACAAGCTCGACCGAAACGAGTTCAACCGGTGCGTGGCATCCATGGCCGTGATGGCCTACGTGGTGGCGGATTTGCCGGAACCGCTGGCACGGTAATTAGCACCAGCTAATTCCCGGTCCTTGAGGCGGGTATTTTCCATAGCCGGACGGTGTTATCAAAACCTGCCGTGGCGACAGTCTTTCCATCCGGACTGAAATCAGCTCCCCACAAGCCATCATACCCTTCAAGGACATATAATTTCTCCCCTGTTTCAACATCCCAGATGATGGCCGGCCCGTCTTCACCGGCAGAAACCAGCCTGCTGCCATCAGGGCTGAATGTCACCCAATTCACCCCGTCATCCCTGGCATGTCCCGCGGAAAGGTTGTGAACAGGCTCAGCATTCTCGGCATTTAAATTTTTGAAATCCCACAGCAGGAGTTTTAATTTTTTGTCATCCCCAGAAGTGGCCAGCCACTTGCCATTGGGGCTTATGGAAGCACCGTAAAGTGTTTTTTTATGTTTCGAAATGGTCATTTCAGGCGCACCATTTTTCCTGTTCCAAATGATGAACGTGCCCATGCCATCTCCGGAAACGATCTGGTCGCCGTGCGAGTTGAATGCCACGCAATAAGCCAATTCATTGTGGCCGGTGAAGGGTCTTTCTTTTTCACCGGTTTTTACGCGCCATAAAGTCACATCCTGAGGTGCACTGGCAGTTGCCACCGATTGACCATCCGGGCTAAAGGCTACGCCCCAGACCGCGCCTCGATGAGTCAGTCTGTGAATTACACTCCCATTCTTAACACTCCATAGAATTGCGCTATTATCGTCTCCCCCTGAAACAATCATGGTGCCGTCAGGGCTGAAATCAACGCAGTTGACCTCATCACTGTGTTTCATGGAAGGTCCTTCCTGTTTCCCGGTTTTCAGATTCCACAGAAGCACCTCATTGTCTATCCCGCCAGACACCAACCATTTGCCATTGGGACCAAACGACACGCTCCGAACTTGATTCTGATGTTGCCCCAAAACTTTGAAGTCCTGAATGGCAACCGATCGATCCACGGGCTTCTTC
Organism: Opitutia bacterium; assembly: GCA_002721705.1. Taxonomy (GTDB): domain Bacteria; phylum Verrucomicrobiota; class Verrucomicrobiia; order Opitutales; family Seribacteraceae; genus UBA2993. The sequence continues at coordinate 10,955 of PBLJ01000017.1, read as the reverse complement.
GTGGAACCTTTACCAGCAGTATCTGTTTGCGTTGATTTTGAGTTGTCAGACGTTTGTGTTGCAGTGGAATTGCCTGGCGGCGTCTTGGCTGTTTTAGGCCTGTCAGTTTCCTTCCCGGCTACTTTTTCTTCACCATTTGAGCCACCAAAAAACCAGATTCCTGCAAATGCCAGCGCGACTGCTGCCACAACACCACCAACAACCAAAACCCCGCGACTTGCTGCAGAACTGGAACGATTCGCAATGCTTCCTTTTACAGAACTGGCAACGATCGCCTCCGGCCCGGGCAATTCGTGAGAAGTGAGGCAAAAAACCTCCACCGGCTCATTTACCCCCTTTAAATCAGCCAGCCCTATGGAGCCAGTCGAGAACTCTGGATGGCTGGCCAAGTCCAACTGCACTTTTTTTGATAACGCCACGCCGCCGACCGGGGCCAACGGTTCAATACGCGAGGCCACATTCACACCGTCACCCAACACATCACCTCCGGCAATGACTACATCGCCAGTATGGACCCCGATTCGGATATTCAGCCCTTCAACATTCCGTGCCAAGTGCTGCAACCACACGGCGCAGTTAACGGCGTTCAAGCTGCTATCGAAACTCAGCAGCAGGCCATCGCCCATCTCCTTTAGCCATCGCCCGCCAAATTCATCCACCTTGGGCTGAAACAACTCACGCTGCTTGGTCACTAGAGCGAGCGCAGCCGCTTCGTTTCGCGAGGAGAGTTCAGTAAACCCTGCGATGTCGGTAAATACGATGGCAGCAAGCTTGCGTGTAGATTCGACCATTGAAACCGCGACAGCTTAATTGCCATCTGTGCCAACGCAATGCGATTTTACTTGCGCGCAAACGTCATCGCGGCACGGTGTGTGCGACTCCGCCGACTATGCAGACGACTTTTTACGGACTGACTTTTTTTTACGAGAGCGAAGAGGAATTCCCCAAGGGCCACAAGCTCTTGGAGGAGGGGGCCAAGCAAAACCACTTGTACGTGCTGCGGCGCGGCGCGGTGGAAGTCTTGAAGCAGGGGCAACGTATCGCGATTTGCAAGGAGCGCGGGGAGTTATTTGGCGACATGTCGGCATTGCTGGGCACCGAGAACGCCGCCACAGTGCGCACGCTGGAGCCGTCAGTATTTTACGCCATCAGCAATCCCGAGGAATTCCTGGTGGAACACCCGCGCACCACCATCTACGTGGCCAAGATGCTGGCCAAGCGACTGGCGCAAACAACAGAAAATCTCCGCATCGCCAAGGAGAACGCAGTAAACACCCTGAAGCAGGTTTGATGGCCACAAGAAAAGACGCGCCCGGGGGCGCGCCTTTTGCGTGGGGTGGAGGGGTAATCTTTAGTAGGCAATGCCCTTGGGGGCGGCTTGTTCGCGGATGAGGTTTTGGACTTGGGCGTCGAAGCCCTTGAGCTTGCCCTCCTTTTTCAGGCGGGCTGTTTCCTTGGCAATAAAGGCGTTGCGTTTCTTTAACAGGTCGGCGAGTTGGGCCTGGGCTTTTTCACGTTCCTTGAGTTGCTTGGCGAAGTAGGCTTCGCGCTCTTTGGGCTTCATCTTGCGAACGTTTTCGGGGAGCTTTTTTTCGTCGATATCCTTTAGCGTAATTTTCTTGTTGGCGAGCAGGGCGGTGAGGTCGCCACCACCGGTGATAACCTCGGCGGATGCCTCGCTATCCTTCTTGGCTTTGCTGAGGAATTCCAGCCGGTCCGCGGCGGCTTCGCCGCTGGCAGTCGTTGCGGTGCGGAGCTTGGAGGCGGCAAACCTCTGGGCGCGCGCGTCGCCGTAAAAGCAGACGGTATGGCCAAGGGCGACGTTGCACTCGGCGATTTCCTTGTCGAACGGGGTGGTCATGGCAAGCACGCCGCCGTCCTGCAGGATTTGATTGAACTTGCCTTCGGCTTTGGCGGCAATTTCCTTCCAGACGGGTGTGGTGGCAGCCATCTTGCCGCACTGGATGGTGTTGATGATGATGTTGGCTTTGGCGGCCTGCTCGCAGGTGACGGCGTACTTGATATCCTGCGGGTAGTCCATGTGGGGCGGGGCATCGCCGACGAGGAAGATGACCTTGAGCACGTCCTTGGACTTGCTCCACTTCATCTTGTGCACGGCCTCGTGCAGGGCTTGGTTGACGGACTCAGGCGTGTCGCCGCCGCCTTGTGCTTGGAAGGCCATGAGCTTGGTGTAGATGTCGTCGATATCGTTGCTGAGCGGAAAGGTCTTGGTGACATAGGCATCGCCGCGGTCACGATAGCCGATAAGGCCGATGTGGATGTCGGGCTTGGGCTTGCCGGAGATCATCATATTGGCAACGGCCCAGATCTTCTGTTTGGCGCCGGCGATCAGGCCGCTCATGGATCCAGTGGTGTCGAGGACGAAGCAGACCTCGATGCGGGGTTTCTTGGCTGGCGCAGCGGGTTTCTTGTCGTCGGCAATAACGGTGCCGGCAAGGATAACCGAGAGTAGTAGTAAGGTTTTTTTCATGACTTGAACTTCTTGTGCCCTGTTGATGATTGGACGCAGCGCAGCGACTTTTGCTCCCATTACTTGATGCCAAAGATTCCGAGGTCGCGCTTGATGGCGCGGATGCGTTCTTTGGCAAACAGTTGCTCGCGCATGACCTGCAGTGTGGGGCCGTCCGCAGGGGTGAAATGATCAAAGAGAAACTCTCTCGTGGCGTAGTTGACGCTCATCAGATTTTCCGAACCGCCGCGTTCCATGGAGGTGCCGTAAAACACCTGTGCGGCCTCGCCCTCGCCGACGGTTCTCTTGTGTACAAACACTTCGCGTCCGGCTTGCCGGCTGAGTACCAGCGCAATGAGGATGGTGTCGTGCAACTCGGGGTTTGAGCGATCCAGTTCCTCAAGCCACGCGTTGCGAATGTCCGCCATGGGCAGCCTTAGGTCGTTGCGCTGGTAGACTTCCCCTGTGCCGGTGGCGCAACCGGCCAAAACAGCGAGGAGAACGGTGGCGGAAACAAGAATTCGTTTGGACATGTCGTCATGGTAAGAACAGCCCCCGCCGGTGGCAAGCCCGGCGCGCGGTTATGAACTGGATCCTGCTGGCCATCATTCTGGTGTCGGCGTTCATCGGGTTTTATTTCCTGATGATTCGCGGCGCCATGCGTTACAAGCCGGTCCGTTGGTCGCTGTTGCTGGGTGGCTTTGCCTGGGGGGCAACGGGGGCGATCCTGATTTCACTTGTCTTGAACACCACCCTGCAAATGGCCCTCGCCGGCTTGTGGGATGCCGATCCCGGCAGCGAGCAGGTGATTTATGCCACCGCCTCGTTTGGTGCGCCGCTGATTGAGGAGACCGCCAAGGGGTTGGGTCTGTTTATCATTTTCGTCGTGTCCATTCGCCGTCGCACGCATGACATCGATGGGCCGCTGGCCGGGGTTATCCTCGGGGGTGTCATTGGTTTGGGTTTTAGCTTAACGGAAGACATCAAGTATGCCGCCGAGACCGGCGATGAATTGGGCGGGGAAATGTTCACGCAGGTGTTCATCGTGCGAACGCTCTTTCTTGGGCTCGGTCATGCCACCTACACGGCCATGCTCGGTCTGGGCTTCGGCTTGGCCGCGCTGGCTCGATCAAGCGCCGCGCGCGTCCTGTTTCCCTTGGGCGGACTGGCCGGTGCGATGGCTCTACATTTTGCGCGTAACTTTCTGGTGTCCTATCTTGCCCCCAGTGGCGGCGGCGTGGCGGCCATTGTGCTGGCTTGGACAACCAACTTGTTGTTCCTGGTTTTGGTCATTGTGCTGGCCTTTCGTGATCGGCGGATCGTACGCGGACAGCTTGCGGCGGAGGTTGGCCGACTGCTTTCGCCCATGGAGTTCGCGCACCTGACGTCACTCAAGTTCATGTTGCCGTTCTGGAACACCTTGCAGCTCAATCGTTGCCCAGCCGGTTATGCCCCGGCTCGAGGCAAGCAGACCGCGTTGATCGAGTTGGCATTTCTACGTCAACAAACCAACCATGGCCCGGGCTGGAGCGCCGGTCGGTTTTCCCCGCCAACATTGCGTCAATTCCAAGGCCAACCGATGGTGTTGCCGGCCACCGCCACGGAGATTGAGTACACTGCCCGCACTGGTGCCGACGATCGCATCATCATCACCGCCGTTGATCCCGAGCCCAATGAGTCGACCCGGATTACAATCACCAACATCGATCTCGCGCCGCAGCCGCCACGGTTGGATGCGGCAGGGCCATTACAATACCGTTTTGCCGGGCAGGATGCGGACGGTCAGCCCATCCGGTTCACCGCCGGCGATCCACGTGAAGACCGCTTGTTGCACGAGATTGAGCAAGCCAATGCCACGGGCATTCAGTTCGCCTGAGCATTTAGTCTGGTCAACTAGGCGAGGCCTCGTACCCTCGGCCCATGTCCGTGGACGTGACCAATTTTGAGACCGACGTGCTCGTGCCCAGTCGCGACACGCCTGTGCTGGTGGATTTCTGGGCCCCTTGGTGCGGTCCGTGCAAGATGCTCGCGCCCATTCTGGAAAAGCTGGAAAGTGAGGCCGATGGCCGCTGGATTCTTGCCAAGGTCAACACCGAGGAACAGCAGCAATTGGCCATGCGTTTCGGTATTAGCAGCATTCCCGACGTGCGTTTGTTTCACGGTGAAAAGGAGATCGATGGCTTTATGGGCCAGTTGTCCGAGGCAGATATCCGCCGCTGGCTCGACCAATCCCTGCCCTCACCCTGCGCGGATGCATTGCGGGAAGCCCGTGAGGCTTTGGATAACGGTGATGCGGAAACTGCCACTGCCAAGTCGGAAGATGTTTTAAAAGAGGAGCCGGATAATAATGAGGCACGCGTTCTCCTCGCCGAGGCCCAGCTTCGCGTGGACGCCGCTGCCGCGTTGAAAACCTTGGAGCCCATCCTTCCCGGACATCCTCATTCCGATCGTGCTGACACCCTCCGGCAATTTGCCACACTCGCCGCCCCAGACGAGACCGCGCTTCCCGATGGCGATTTAAAGGCCCTTTACCTGCAGGGTGCCAATGCTGTTGCCCAGGCCGACTATGCTGCCGCGCTGGAAGCCTATATCGGCGTGCTCGAAAAGGATCGTCAATATGCCAACGGCGCAGCCAAGGACGCCGCCAAGACCATCATGCAGTATCTCGGCTTTCGCCACCCAATTACCGAGCAATACCACCGAGCCTACACCAGCGCGGTAAATGTTTAATCATTTCTTTCTGGGGCGATTCCTTTGTTTGCGGTAATCGAGAATCCGCTGCAGGTCGAATTTGCCGCCGTAACTGTCTCGTAGTTCGTCGCAGCGCTTGCGGGCGGCGGCTAGTTGCTTGGCGTACTTTGGATCGGTGGCGAGGTTTTTCAACTGGTCGGGGTCTTCCTTTAAGTCGTGCAGGTATTCGAAGACCGGCTGTTGTTCGAAGTAACGAGCGTAGACGTAGCGTGGGCCGCGCACGCCTTCCCACTTGGGAATCTTTGCATTGTGCATTAGGTGCTCGCAGAAGGTGTCGGTTCGCCATTGTTCCACATCGCTGCCGGTCATCAGCGTTCCCAGGCTGCGCCCTTGGTAGTGGGCCGGGATTTTTACGCGGGCGAAGCCGAGGATGGTCGCGGGGATGTCGAGGTTGAGCGCCATGTTTTCCGGCTGTTTGCCGCGAAGTGACTTTACCGCGCGCGGATCATAAATCACCAGCGGGACCCGCAGGCTTTCCTCGTAATGGCTCCACTTGCCGGCAAAGCCGCGTTGGCCTTCGTAGTAGCCGTTGTCGCCACTGAAGATGATGATGGTGTTCGAATCGAGCTTCAGCTTTTTCAACTCGCCCAGTATGCGGCCGATGGTGTTGTCGAAGCCGCTGATCATCCGGTAGTAGGCGCGGATGTTCACCTGATATTTCTCCGGCGTGTCCCAGCGCCAAAACCACCGGTCGCGGTTCATCGATTCCTTCATGAACTTTGGATGCGCGGCAAACACTTTAGTGTCGCTGAGGCGTGGCGCTCCAATCTTCACATCCTCGTACATGCCGTCTACCGCCTTCGGCCACGGGAAATGCCCGATGCCCGGACGCTTGTCGCGATCCTCGGCGTGCGAGGCATTGAAGCTTACGGACAGGCAGAACGATTTGCCTTTCGGATTGTCTTTCAAAAACTCAATCGCCTTGTCGCCGCACAACTCGGTCTCGTGCTGTAATGAGCCATCGGGTTGCTTCTTGAAATACGGCCCGCGACCGATGGGGTGGAACAGGTCAAACATCTGCTTCCGCTCCTCCTGCCGGATGCCCACGCCAAACTTGCCGATGAAGCCCGTCCGGTAGCCAGCCTTTTTCAGCAGTGCAGGATAACTGGCCAAGCTGTGCTTTTCGGAAACGGGCGGCGTGCCAAAGGTGTAGCCATGCGTGCGCTCGTACAAGCCGGTGAGGATGGACGCGCGGCTGGCGGCGCAAATGGACGTGGTCACGAACATGTTCGGAAACCGCACACCTTCGGCGGCCAGCTTGTCGATGTTCGGTGTTTTTAAAAACGGATGCCCCGCGCAGCCGAGCCGATCCCAGCGGTGGTCATCCGACAAAAAGAAAATGATGTTTGGCCGCTGTGCCGCCTGTGCTGCGACACCGGCAGCGAGGCATAGGAAAATGAAAATGTGTTTCATGGCTTCGCTCAATTCAACGACAGGGCAGGCCGCGGGTCAATTCTTCAGGCTGTCGCGGCATACGCGCATCATGTTGCCACCGATGATTTTGCGGATGTCGTCATCCTTGTAACCTCGCTGCACAAGGCCGACGGTGAACAGCGGCCAGTTCGTCCACGCGATGGAGAGGCGCGCCTGCGGTTGCGGTCGCAGACTGCCGGCCGGCCAAAAATAACGCCATGCCGTGCGCCCTCGTTTCGTGCGCGGCACCTTGGCGCTCTCGGCGGCTTGGTTGCGCGACCGATAGGTCACGTCTGTGCCGATACCCACGTGGTTGATGCCGGCCACCTTCGCCACGTGCCCAATGTGGTTTAGAAATGCGTCGATGTTTCCCGGGTTGCCGAGGAAGCTGGGGATGCACGCAATGCCTGTCAGTCCGCCCGTGTCCGCGATGGCTTTCAGCACGGCGTCCGGTTTGCCTCGAATGTGCCGGAACAAGTCCGCCGCGCAACTGTGACTGGCCACCACCGGCTTGGTCGAGGTCTTGGCCGATTCCAGGCTCGTGCGCCAGCCCGAGTGTGCACAGTCCGGGATCACGCCGATGCGGTTCATCTCCTTGATCGCCGAAACGCCAAAGTCGCTCAGCCCCGCATTGCCCGGCTCCGCGCAGCCATCGCCGATCATGTTGCGCCGGTTGTACGTCAGGTGAAGCATGCGCATGCCGAGGTTTTTAAAGACTGTCAGGTAGCGCAGTTCGTCCGGCACACTAATCCACTGCTGTGTCAGCGGCACGCCGTTGCCCGTGAAGTACAGGCAATGTTGTCCCGCCTTCTTCGCGGCCTCAATGTCCGCCGGCGTGGCCGCCTTGTTCAAAAAACCCTTCAGATGGTCGGTCAGGTAGGTGAAATTCGCCAGCCGCTTGATCAGCCTCAGCGGTGCTTGCCCCTCCTCACCCGCATTCTGGAAAATGCACGTTACTCCCGTCGCGCGCCAAGCCTGCTTGAATTCCGCCAACTCGGCCGCGTCCTCCACGCAGCGCGTCATCATCATCCGCTCACGCGCATCCTTCAGTTCGATGAGCGACGCATCCTCTGCCACCAGCTTGGCCAGCGCCGCGCCATCCACCGCACACTGCGGCGCAAAACCGTAAGTATCAAAAACAAGTGACTCCGCGTGCAGCTTCAACCCGCGATCCAGTTGCGCCGCCGTGGGCTTCAACACCGCCAGTGCCGCCCGTCGATGTTTCTGGATAACCTCGTTTTCCTCCCAAGCCTCCTTTCCTCTCAAACGCGGCAAAAAAAGGAACGGCGCGGCAAAAGCGGCGGATTGAATCAAACGGCGGCGGGAAAGATGAGTTTGCATGCCGCCATCCTTTGGCGACTGCGCGGCCGGGTCAAGCGGACTCTTTGTTGCCGTTTCCAGATTCTGTAATCGGCTGGTCGTCCTCGTCGCCTTCTTTCGAAGGTGCCTCGGTTGCGGTGGTTGCCTCTTCGGGTTCATCCCCCTTCTCAGCCATGGCCTTGCGTGCCTTGACAAAGGACGCGACGCAGAGCGCGACATATTCCGCGCACAGAATCATGGTGATCGTATGGATGATGACGGCGGCCTTGGAGACATCCGGTTTTGCGCGAATGAGCAGCGCGAGGCTGGCAATCGCGCCGATGAGGCCGAGCACAGCGGCAAGGTGCATGGAGAGCTTGCGCAGATCGCCTTCGCGCGCGAGGAAACCGGTGACCAACAGCAACCCGCCGAACAGGCAGGCCACCATCACCTCAAGGTCTCTCAACCCGCTGGCCACCGCGCCGATCAGCCCACAGCCAATCAGAAGCCCCCCAGTCACCAGCGTGATCAACGGCATCGACAACATGCGGCGGATTGTAGGGGGTCATCCATGAATGGCGAACCCTTTGTCAGGCTTGCCATGGGGCCTGCTTCTTTTTAAAACGACACTCATGGCTGAGCACCGGGTGAACATTCAGGTATATCGACCGGATGGCACTATGATTGCACAGTATCTGCTGGGAGAGGGGGAACACCTCATAGGGCGGGAGTACGGCTGTCCGATCTATCTGGAGAGCGATTATATTTCCAGCCAACATGCCAAGTTGCAGCTGGCGGCTGATGGCATTCACATTGAGGACCTCAACAGCACCAGCGGCACATTTCTTGATGGCGTTACCGTTCGCGGCAAACTACGCATCAAGCCCGGTCAAGTGCTGCAGGTGGGTGATCTCACCATAAACCTTCAGCCAGAGAGTGAAGACCAGATCGGGCCGGGCTCACGTTTGGGCGGTGGGCGCTACACACTCGTGAAACTCCTGGGTCGTGGCGGCATGGGGGAGGTGTGGCTGGCGCAGGATGGGCAACTGGATGAACAGGTGGCCCTGAAACGGTTGCCTTCGGAGATGGGTAATGATCCGGTGGCTATCGCCGATCTCAAGCGGGAGGTGCAAAAAAGCCGTCTCCTGAGCCATCGGAACATCATCCGCATTCACGATTTATATCAGCAACCGGGTGAGGACGCCTTGGTGTCGCTGGAATACGTGGACGGCACGGACCTCTCGGCACTGGCCAACACGAAGACCGACAGAATTTTCGCTTGGGAAGAGATCAAGCTGCTGATCATACAGCTTTGCGAAGCGTTGGACCATGCGCATGAGGAAAAGATCGTGCACCGCGACCTGAAGCCGGCGAACATGATGATGACTCGAGAAGGAAAACTGAAGCTGGCGGACTTTGGGATTGCGGCGACCATGGCCGATTCGTTGAGTCGCTCCTCCATGCGCGATGTCATCAGCGGCACCTCCCTTTACATGAGCCCGCAGCAGATGGAGGGCGAAGTGCCGCGGGCAAGTGACGATATCTATGCCTTCGGGGCAACCGTCTATGAGCTTTTGACCAGTCGCCAACCCTTTTACACGGGAGACATACAGCATCAGGTACTCAACGTAATCCCCAAGCCGATGGACCAGCGATTGGCGGAGTTTGGCCTGAGCAACCCGGTGCCGGACTACGTACACCAACTGGTAATGTCGTGTCTGGCAAAGGATGAGGAAGGTCGGCCGGCAAGCGCGGCTGGGATCCGGGACTGGATCAACAGTGAGGGGAAAGCAAAAGGGGTCTTGGGCAAGACCAGCACCAAGACCATGCGACAAGCACGACCTCAACCGGCGGATGTGGCAGCATCTCATCAAGCTGGGGAAGGGCAACGAAAGAGCAAGGCGCTCCTCATTGCGACCATCGCGGTGGCGGCGATTCTGGCTATTGGATTGGGGATCTGGTTCTCGGGTAAGGACAATGACAATACCGGGGACAAGAAAGGCAACGCCTCACCAATCTCAAAGGAGATGCAGGCGCAGCTAAGGAAAGGTTTGGTGGCCTACTATCCCTTCAATGGCAATGCCAACGATGAAAGCGGTAATGGAAATGATGGGGAAGAGAAGGGAGTAACACTCACCACTGATCGACATGGAAACAGCAACAGTGCGTATAGCTTTGATGGTGAGAATGATTACATAAAAATAGCAGACTCTAACTCCTTGGACGTAAAGCATATTACAATTACATCATGGGTTAAATTGGATCCAGAAAATCGAGTAATGTGCCTGCTCGCAAAAAAGTTAGAAGCCGACGCTGGCAAGGGGAGTCAGTATGCCATTTTTTTAAATACAGAAACACCAAATCCAGAATGGGGGTCAATACTATTCCAGCATAGAACGGTTAGCTCAGGGGCCCCTCGTTTGAGCCCACAGAAACCACGTCCATTCAATGGAAGAGGAGAATGGTCGCATTTGGTCGTAACGCTCGATGATAAGCAAAGAGTGATTTATATTAACGGCGAAAAATTCTACGCCAAAGCAAATGTTGAGGGTGGTGCCATCATTGATGCTCCTGTAGCATTTACTAGAGGAAGTTTGCGAATCGGGAAAGAATGGGATGCTCATCCATTTTGGTTCAGTGGCTCCATAGACGACCTCCGCATCTACAATCGCGCACTTTCGGTTGATGAAATCAAGGCCCTGTACAATCTGGAGAAGCCTTCGAGTAAAACTGCATCAGGCACCGCCAAGCCCGGTACACTTCTTTGGGAATTTGCCACGGGAGGTCCTGTGTACTCCTCCCCCGCCATCGGCTCTGATGGCACGGTTTACGTCGGGTCATGGAACAACAAGAAGCTCTATGCCATCAATGGCAAGACTGGGGGCAAGCTATGGGAATTTGAAACGGGAGATAAGGTGTACTCCTCCCCCGCCATCGGATCTGATGGCACGGTTTACGTCGGGTCATTAGATACCAAGCTCTATGCCATCAATGGCAAGACTGGGACCAAGCTATGGGAATT
>PBLJ01000016.1 GCA_002721705.1 Opitutia bacterium | reverse complement strand
CCGAGGAATCGGAGCCTGAAGCGGTTGCCGAGGAACCGGGCGAAGAGGCATCGGAAGAGGAATCCAGCGAAGAGAAGTCTTCGGAGGAAGAATCAACCGAGGAGCCCGCGACGGAGGAAGAGGAATCGTCCGATGACGATTCTCCAGAGGATGAAGAGCAAGCTGAAGCTGAATCGAATTCGGAAGAAGACGATGAAGATAAGCGGAAGGAAGAAGGCAACTAACCCCCTCTGCGACAGCGCCGGCTTTCTTTTTTTATCATGTGTTTTTCGAGATTTTGCAATGCCCGCCAAGGTGCAGTTCGACGTTTTATCATTATTCCCCTCCATGCTCGAGGGGATTGTTAAAGAGAGCATAATCGGGCGGGCTATAGCGAACGAGCTGATTGACGTTCGTTCGCATGACTTGAGGCGATGGACGGACGACAAGCATCGCATTGCCGATGACCGTCCTTTTGGCGGTGGTCCGGGAATGGTTCTCAAGCCCGAACCTCTTTTTGAAGCAATCGAGGAATTGCGGCAGAACGATTCGGAAGTTATTTACATGGCTCCCGATGGCGAAGTTCTCTCAAGAGCATTATCCGAGGAGTTATCCAAAAGAAAGCATATGGTGCTCATTAGCGGTCATTACGAGGGGATCGACCAAAGAGTGAGAGATCATTTGGTTACTCGAGAAGTCAGCATCGGTGATTTTGTGTTAACCAACGGCACTTTGGCTGCAGCTACCCTGATTGATGCGGTAAGCCGCTTTGTCCCCGGTGTCTTGGGAGATAGGGAATCTTTGACACAAGACAGTTTTGCTTCCAATAGACTAAGTTTTCCGCAATATACTCGACCGGCCGAGTTTCGGGGAGTTTCGGTTCCTGAAATCTTGCTTTCCGGTGATCATGAGGCGATTCGCCAATGGCGTCTCGAGCAAGCGGAAAACAAAACACTTAGCCGCCGCCCGGATTTAATCAGTTCAACCAAGACAAGCTCATGAAACCAATCGTAGAAGAAATTACGCAACAAGACATCAAGGAAGATCGCGACCATTTTAAGGTTGGTGATGAAGTTCGCGTGCATGTTCGCGTGCGCGAGGGCGACAAGGAGCGAATCCAAATTTTCAAAGGCATCGTGATTGCCCGCAAAGGCAGAGGGGTCGAAGAAACCTTTACCGTGCGACGCATAGCCTCGGGAGTGGGAGTGGAGCGGGTTTTCCCCGTGCACTCGCCTCTTATCGCCAAAGTCGACGTGGATCGCGACAGCGTTACCATGCGAGCTCGAATGTATTATATTCGTGATCGCATTGGCAAAGGAGCGACCAAGGTGAAAGAAAGACGCCTGGTCGAACGCGCCAATAAATAACTAAGAAAGGGCAAGCCTTTTCAGTTAACCGCAGTGGCCGTTGACTGAAAAGAGTCATCCCCATCCCACGCTTGAGTCCTAACTGAGGATGAGAGTCCGGAATTACAAGCGTTGGGCGATTGTCGCTGGTGTTCTGGCGGCGTTGGTTTTGGGGGGCATTGGTCTCTTCTCCTCGAAATCTTTTCAGCATTGGATTCTTCGACGCGCCGTTGGAGTGGAAACCCTTTCCTTTTCCAGCGCCGATCTCTCCTGGGGAGAGGCTCGTTTGCAGGGTTTAGAGATAGAGGGCTTTGGCATTCTTCTACAGGCTCGAGAGGTCGAAGCTTCCTTCTCTCTATGGAACGTTCTCTTTGGCAATGAGTATGCCGTGGACACGCTCCGAATGCGCGAGGCTCGCCTCAAGGACGTCGCTCCCTTGGGTGATCCTTGGCCGGGGAGACTTTTTGCTGCCTTGGACCAATTTCGATCGAAACGTGATCTCCTGCGGGTTACCACGCTTTCACTGGAAGGGGTTTGGGAGCGAATGGATGGGACCGAAGTCCCGCTTTCCTTCCAAGGCGAAAACATCGACTTCTCTGGTAGCGGTGTCTTGAATGCCTCGGTTGGGCTCCCATCCTCGAGCGATCAGGATGAGCGCTCGTGGAGTTGGTCTTTACTAGGAGATTTCTCTTGGCAACGAGACAACCAAGATTTGATTCTGCGGGCGGATGGAAAATCCGCGATTCGAGCATCCTTTTTTGCTTCTGCCTTGGAGGGGGTGACTTCCCTCGAACTTCGCCTCGCCGAGGATCGGCAATCTCTCAGTGGGGAATGGCAGGATGGTGATCGGAAAGTTCTCGACCTCGATCTTACACGTGATTCACCAGAGCTTCCCTTTTCCGGTGACGTTGACTGTATCTTTAGCAAACCTGACTTGGCTACCTTGATTCCTTTGGCAAAGCTGCAGAAGGTCTATGCTCCAAAATTGCAGAAGATCTTTGCCTTGGCGAAATTGGCCTCTGGATTCCTTAAGCTCGAGACTCGAGCGAAACTAAACCTTGAATGGAACCCCGAGGAGGCCAACGGAGGTGTTGGGCTCAAAGTGGATGGAGGACTTTCCTTTCCCAAAGTTCCTTTTTCCCCTATTCCAGGCTTCGATCTATTTTTGGAGGGGAATGCCTCTTTTGTTTTCGATTCAGAAGAAATGGCCCTGCAAGGCTTGGGCTTCGATCTTTTCACGTACAAAGGAAAGGAGCAGCCTTTTTTGCGGGGCTCTCAGACTGGAACGATTCGTTTCCCTGGGCTGATCGGTGAAGACGCCGAAATCTCAGTGGCTTTGCGTAAGCTGGCTTTGGGTGATTTGCAATTGTCTTTGATTGCTCCAAAACTTCCTCCTTGGTTGTCGGAAGCGACCGTGTCCGAATTAAACCTTCACGCTTTCTCGGAAGGAAAATCATGGCGTGGCACCATCGAACCTTTCGATCTTTTACATGAAGAAGTTCCTTTGGCGAGGGTATCCAATCTTTCAATTCTCGTTCAACAAAACAAGGAAACGGGTTGGAGCTCCGACCTCGATGTCAATGGCTCCGGCGAGGCCCTTTTCCTTACGAAGGTTTTGCCTCACGATGGGCCTTTGGCAGCCTTTCGGGTTGATGACGCTAGGGGTTCTTTTCAGGGAGGATTGCTTGCTTCCAGCACAGGTTTTTTTCTCAAGCCCGATTTTTTTGCGCAGCTGGAAACCGGTAGCGGAGCAAGGAGGCTCTACTTCCAGCTTCTTCGAAAAGCAGAGCTGGATTTCGGCCAACTGACTTTCTTTCTTCCCAGTGCCGTTGGAGATTATTTTATCCTGCGAGGCGAGAATTTACCGATCGATGGATTGCTTCGATGGGAGGGCGGGGGAGAGGCGCAAGGAGACTTGCAGGCTTTATCGGGAAAGGGATCCTTTGAAGAGGATGGGTGGCATTTCCGTACGAAAAATGCCTTGGAGATTGATAACGCCCGAATTCTCCACCGACAAAAAAACTATGGTGAGGGCTTGAGGATTCGCACCCGTTTGGACCTACATCTCGATTCCAAGGAATCTCTTCATCTGCATTGCACTGATTTCTTTCTACAAGATCGGGAGCGAGAGGCTTTGTCCGGCCAATTGTCCTTTGGTGCAAAGGCTTCCTCCAACGGTGGTTTCTTTGTGGATGAAATTGAATCTTCGGAGCTCAAGGTGGACTTGAAGACCTTGCACTGGGCAGGCTTTCCCGAACTTGCAGGATTGCAGGCGGGGTTTGGGCGAATCGGTAAAATGAAGGTTTCATTTGGCGATGAGCTGAGTCTCGAGCTAGATGGCGCTCTGGAAAACTATCGAGTCGCCGAGGACGATCTCATCGCTGGGGGTTTCATGGCAACCGTCGAGCGGAAATCAGATGGCCTTTCCGCGTCGGCTGAAGTGACTTTGACTCGAGGAAATCGTAAAAGTGACCTTAATCTTGACCTCTTTATTCCCAATGAAGGCAATGCTTCTCTTGGCAAGCGCTCCGTTAATGGAGATGAGGTGCACGCGCAGGACCTGAAGGTTTTTGTGACGAGCCTTCTCCCTCCAGGCGAAATGGACGCCATCCTGTCAGGCAAACTCTTGCCTGATTGGTTGCTTGGCAATTGGGAAGTCGGGTTTGAGAAATCCCAAGTGCCCGAATTGCCTCCATTCAACCAGGCTACCGGCAAGTTGGAAATTCGACCCGATGGCGTTTCTTTACATGATGGCCATGCTCTTTGGTTGGATGGCTCTTTGTCCTTTGAGGGCAACCTTGGATTTGGTGATTCCGAAAGTCCTGGTTTAAGGTTCGATGGATTGAACGCGCAGCTCAAGGAAGTTTCGCCTGGAGCTTTCTTGCCTCGTCTCAAAGGATTGATCTCTGGCGAAATCAATGGAACCGCGAGTGGGGCAAATATGGGTGAGGCATTGGAAAGCTTTTCAGGTTCGGTTGCCCTGTCGGCCGACAAGGGCAATTTGCTTCTTGGTCCTCATGGTGACGTCGATCGGAACGAAACTTCGCTTAGCTTGACGGAATTGAGCAAGGTGCTGGAAGGAGATACAACTTTTCGGGAAGGGCACGAGACCTTGCTGAAAAACTTGGATGCCGAACTGAAAACCATTGGTTTTTCAAGCCTGCGAATTTTTATGGATCGAAATAAGGAAGGCAACTGTACCATCTCTGAAATTTCCATGATCGGGCCTGCCTTTCAAATCAGTGGAAAAGGTAGGATTACTTCGTTTCCCAGTGGTGAAGGAAGAGGTGATCTCAGTTTGAATTTATCGCTTGGGGCTCGCGATGCCGTAGCCCGGACTCTAGATGCACTCGAGATATTGGCGCCTGTTAAAACCAAAGGTGAATATCGTCTCATCAAGAAGGATCCCTTGTTTGTCGCGGGTACGTTGGATCATCCGGATTTTTCCAATTTCTGGATAATGATTGCGGAGAGCTTGGGATTGGGGTCCTTCGATGCGCCTCCCCCGAATTAAAGCTGAGTTAATTTCTTAGAAGGAACAAGCGTTCCGGTCTGAGAAAGGCTGAGAGAAGGGCTTTTGAGTCTAGATGGCCGACGTCACTTTGCTGGGCCTCGACGATTTCTCGATAGACTGAACGCAACTTTTGACCGTAATCCGATACACTGTACGCCTTGGACACTAGTTTTGAGTTGCGTTCCAAGGTTTCAGCTGGCCTTGGAACCAAGTTGGCCTGTTGCCTTATCGCTCGAGCCATGGCGGGCGATGAAACAACGGCTCGAACAAGGTTTTCCTGAAAGGGTTCGTCGAGTCTTCCGAAGTCGACCAATCCAGAGGAAGTAATCGCTTCGATGGCTCTTGGCATTGCATTTTCGGGCAATGGCGTTTGATAAGCAGCAAACAAGTTGTCCAAGGTCTTCCGAATTTTGCTCTGTAGGAGCTTTTCATCGATTAATTCGATGGGAAGCTCAAGGCGCTGATAAAGATGCTCTAAGTCGAGTCCAGCTTCACGGAAATCCATCGTGATCTCCGGGATATCCCGTCCGGTCAACGTTTTTCCAATCAGCCATGGCTCTAGAAACGCCAGACCGAAACCTTCCGCCACACTTGTGGTCACAAGCATACTGGCATGCGCCACCAAGGACGAAAAGGAATGAGAGCTTTCTGCTGCTAAGCCATAATGGACAGGCAGTTGCAATCGGTTGACGAAATCTTTCCATTGTTTGTAACCGGATGCGTATGCAGGATTCGTGGGACCCAACGTGTTGGCAAAGGTAAACTCCGGAAATGCCGCGGAAAGAAGAGCCAATTCGCCAAGGTTTTTGCGCCTTACCGCCCGGACGGGATAGAGGACGAGGTTGGGTGGCATTGCGTCCTTTGGCCTGGATGTCGAGCTTTCCACGGGGACTGCTGGAACCGGATTGGGAAGCAAGGTCAGTTGCTCCGTTGGCAAGCCGGCCTCCACGAGAAAGGAGGCATCCCTTTTGTTGAGAGCTGCATAACGAATTTTAGGTCCAATTGGATATAGCCGTTCGAATTGGGACATTGCCGAACGCAAATCCAAGTAATTGGAAGGTCGTCCGTCCTCGGCGAAATCATGGATGTGAAGCAACATGCCATGACCCTTTTCGGCTAGGATGCCCACCGCCTCGCTAAGAGCGGGGTTTTTCCCTAGCGAGTGATTATGCAGGTGCCAAACGTCCGGGGCTGATCCAAATGCTTCAGCAGCGTTTTTCTCCAGAAGTTCAACGATGACACGGGGATCGGCTCTCGATGATCTCGTTGCGTACCCAATGTTTTCCACTACCTTGACTTCGGGTAATTCCGAGCCTTTGTAAGGAAGGCCGCTCAAGACTACTCCTTGCAGGTTCTCTTCCAGTGAGGCCAAGCCAGACCAAGCGGTTTCCATCACACGCGTAACCCCTCCCGGTTCGAGATGATGATGGACGAAGGCGACTTTCAAAACGAGAGAAGCTCCTGGACTTACTGCAAAGTCGAGATCAACTCGATTCCCGCCCGAACTTTTTACGATAGGCGGGAATCTCTATCATGGGAGGACGTTCTTCCTCGACGATGGAGTGAGTGATTTGCTGGTAGTCACGGTCTTCTACCTCGAATTGTCGATAAAGGGTCTCCATGTCTGGGATTGCGGGTAGACGACCGAATTTTTCCAGACGACTCAGAAAGCTTTGCAGGATGCCAAAAGACATCTTTCCAAGAGCATTCGTGGTCTGGTTTCGATGAACGCGTTGATCGATGTCGGTCTGGGCAAAAGCCGACAGCCCCCATTTTTCGTAAACGTCCAGCAGGTGGGAGGTTTCCACTCCGTAACCGATGGGGAAGGGGATTTTTTCAAGTACCTCGCGACGAACTGCGTATTCACCGGAAAGAGGCTGTATGATACCTGTCAGTTCAGGGAAAAATAGTGAAAACAAGGGACGTACGAGGATTTCCGTGACACGGCCTCCTCCGCTCGGACGAATACCGCTGGAATAGTTCAGTGGACGGTCGTAGAAAGCTTTTACGTAATGGGTCTCATCCTGCCAGATGAGAGGTGCCACCAAACCGTACACGAAGCGTGGGTGAATGTTTGAGATGTCTGCGTCGACGTAGCAGATGACGTCTCCTTCCAGTTGATGAATCGCTTTCCACAAGTTTTCACCTTTGCCGCGCTTGGATCCTGTTTCCGGAAGGATGTCGGCGGAAAGGTATACGTCGGCCCCGAATGCGGCGGCGATTTCCCTGGTTTGATCCGTGGAACCGGAATCGATAACGGCGAATTCGTCCACCAAGGGATAGCGTTCCATGAGTTCGGATCGAAAGATTATGATTTCCTTCCCAATGGTTTTTTCCTCGTTCAGAGTAGGGATGCAGAGTGAAATCTTCAGCCCCTTGCGTTCCTTCTCCTCGACCAGCTGGCGTAGGTCCCAGAACTCGGAATGGTGAAAAGTATTTTTCTCTAGCCAGTCTTCAACTTTCATCACAATGCCCTGAATCTATGGCACAGAGGAGTCCCACCAGTTGCGCGAGTCCACGAAAAATAGGCTCTATGGAAATCGTTTCATTTTCTTCCCGAGAGTTTTCGACGCGTGAGATGCCCAAGGTGACACCCGGGTAACCGGCGTCGATCAGAGCGCTCAGGTCACCGGAGCTTGGGGTGACGATGGGATCTACCTTGAGCGCGTCCATGATTTGACGCGTAGTCTTCACCAAGGGGTGCGAAAAGGGAATGCAGCAGTTGTTGCCTCGGGCGATGATTTCCATTTTGAACTCGGCGCCGTGACGCAAGGAAAACTCGTCGATCATATCCTTTAGCTTACCTTCCAGTTCAGTCAACATGGCATCGTCCTCGCTTCTTATCTCGAAGCGCAAGGCTCCGCGTCTAGGGATGGTGTCATAGGAGGTGCCGCAGCGTAGCGAACCGAATGCTATGCGTGTTTTGGGTTCTCGTGGAATGGGGATTTCCATGATGCTGTTGACCACGCGAGCAAGATGCCCAATGGCCCCGGATGCTCCAAATCGATTCCAATCGTAATCGGGAGGAATCTTCAGCTGAATTTCTCCACGTACCATGCCGAGGCCGCTGTAGCTGAGACGGCCTAGGTCGGCGCCTTCCACGCAAATGCCCATGCGTATGGGCACGCGGCGCGTGGACAAGAAGTTCTTCATGCCATCGAGGTTGCCTCTCCCCAAGCTTCTTGTCGTACCTACCAACAGGAGATCGTCGGCCAAGCGAATGCCCAGACGATCTAGCAGCATGGGAAGCGAGGCCACGGTGGCCAGACCGAGACTATTGTCGGCGATTGCCGGCCCGGTTATACTGTCTTGACCTACGAGCATCGCGGGGTGCGAATCTTCCTCGAACACCGTGTCGGCGTGGGCACTGACCATTATCACGTTGGAACGGCGTGTCCCGGGCAGGATGGCGGAAGCATTGCCGGATTCATCCATGAAAACGTCATGAAGATCACTCTCATGAAAGCGATCGAGCATGAATTGGGAGCGTCGCGTTTCGCGAAAAGTGGGGCCGGGGATTTCCCCGAACATCACGACGTTGGCTAGAAAAAGTTCACGGGCCTGCTTTAATTTTTCCACATAAGCAGGCAGGACCCCTATTAATTGCTCAATGGAGAGCTTTTCCGGCTTTGCGTTTTTTTTCTTTGTCACCTAAATGAAAGTACTTGTAGACAAGTCGCGGTTTCACTTCCTTTTCGTATTGCTTAAAAGTGAAGTTGTTTCGACTTCTTTTTTTCTCTTTCGTTAAATATTGAATTCATCTCGAATTCCTCTTAACGCCAAGCACGAAAGGTTAGAGGAATTAATCACATGGGTCAAAACGTAGGGTTTGTATCGACCCGCTTTGCGGGACAAGACGGGGTATCGCTCGAAAGCGCCAAATGGGCGGAGGTGCTTTGGGAAGATCGCCACGTCAGTTTTTGGTACAGTGGAAAGAGCGACCGAAAGACCGATATCAGTTACGTGGTGCCCGAAGCCTATTTCGGGTTTCCAGAGAACGTTTGGCTTAACGACAGGATTTGGGGCACAGAGAAACGTAGTCGGTTGGTGACCGATCGCATCCGCGCCTTGGCCGATTATCTAAAGGGTACGCTCTATCAATTCGTGGAGACTTTCGATCTTGATATTCTCGTGCCTCAAAACGCCCTCGCCATTCCCATGCACGTTCCCCTTGGCATCGCCTTGACTGAATTCCTTTCGGAAACGCGCATTCCCGCGATCGCTCACCATCATGACTTCTATTGGGAACGCACGCGTTTTGCAGTCAATGCGGTTCCGGAATATCTGGACATGGCCTTTCCTCCGAGTTTGCCGAACATGAGAGACGTAGTGATCAACCAGGAGGCGCAGGAACAATTGGCTCTCCGCAAAGGTATTTCTTCCCTTGTAATACCAAACGTATTCGATTTCGACAATCCTCCGGAACCACCTGATTCCTATGCTGCCGACGTCCGCGAGGAGCTCGGCTTGGAGCCCGATGATTATTTTATCCTTCAACCTACCCGCATCGTGCCGCGCAAAGGCATTGAACATGCCATCAAGTTGGTAGGTCAACTCAAGGATTCGAAGTGCAAACTAGTCGTTTCGCATCCTGCTGGCGACGAAGGCTACGAGTACAAGCGTATGCTCGCGCAATTGGCTCGCGAGGAGAACGTTGACCTCCGTTTCGTTGCGGAGCGAGTGGGAGAAGTTCGTCAGCGAGATAATCGAGGTCGCAAGATATATACGCTTTGGGATCTTTATCCGCATGCTGACTTGGTGACTTATCCAAGTGCCTACGAGGGGTTCGGCAATGCTCTGCTGGAAGCCATTTATTTTAGGAAGCCTGTTTTGATCAACCGCTATTCCATCTTCGTGAGGGATATTGAGCCCAAGGGTTTTCGCTTGCTCACCATGGACAACCTAGTCACCTCGACTTTGGCCGACCAAGTGCGTGAAACCCTCCGAAAGGCCGATTACCGTGAGGCCATGGTGGATCATAATTTCGAGCTCGCCCGACAATTTTACGGGTATGCCGTGATTAGGCGAAACCTTCGGGCTTTCATCTCGAGCCTCACTGGTTACTGATTTCAAGCCGCTCCTCAATGAGTTCGCTTTCACATTCCACTCTCAGGCACGTTTCCAACGCCAAGCTCAAAACCATTCGTCGTCGCCTGGCCAAGCTTTACGGAGAGCGGGCGGAGCGTCTGCTCGAGCGATTCTATCACATGCTTGGTCGATATGGAGTGGGTTTTCAAACCACTTCTCCCGGTAACCGTTGGTCGGAACGAGACACGGTTCTGATTACTTATGCAGACATGGTTCAAAACGAAAAAGAACATTCATTGGCGACGTTGCGAAAATTTTGCGCGGAAAGACTGAAGGGAGCCATTTCGACTATTCACGTTCTGCCGTTTTTTCCTTGGTCTTCCGATGATGGTTTTTCCGTCGTTGATTTTCGAATGGTGGATGCAAACTATGGCGATTGGAACGACGTTCGGGCATTGGGTTCCGAGTTCGATCTCATGTTCGATCTGGTCCTCAATCATTGCTCGGCCGAAAGTGATTGGTTCAAGGATTATTTGGCTGGGGTGGAGCCAGCGGCCCATTACTTCTACGAGGCGGACCCTGATGCCGACTTGTCCAGCGTGGTACGTCCCAGGGCAACCCCTTTACTCACACCGGTAACCACGCGATCCGGTGAACGGCACGTCTGGACTACTTTCAGCGCCGACCAAGTGGACTTGGACTGGCGTTCTCCCGATTTGCTTTTCGAGTTTCTCGACGTCTTGGCTTTGTATCTGTCCATGGGGTGTCGTGTCCTGCGACTCGACGCAGTTGCTTTTTTGTGGAAGGAAATAGGTACGGATTGTCTTCATTTGCCCAAGACTCACGAGGTGATCAAGCTGCTTCGGGATTTTCTCGACGTGGCCGCCCCCGAAGCCATTCTCTTGACCGAGACCAACGTGCCGCACCAAGAGAACGTCGGTTATTTCGGAAGAGGCAACGAGGCTCATCTTGTCTATCAGTTCAGCCTTCCCCCCTTGCTTCTGCATGGTTTGCTCGCGGGCACCTCTCGCTACCTTTCCGATTGGGCTTCGGGACTTGAGCCGCCGCCTAAAGGGTGTTCCTTTTTGAATTTCACCGCGAGCCACGATGGTATTGGCGTGCGCCCTCTGGAGGGGATTCTTGCCGACGCGGAAATTCTTGATTTGGCCGATCAGGCGAAGAAGCGAGGCGGGGATGTTTCCATGCGAATGGTCGAGGGAGGAGACGAGATGCCCTATGAGCTGAACATTACCTATTTCGACGCTCTGTCGGAACCTGATGACGATGCCTTGTCCGAGGCGCGGTTTCGTTGTTCGCAAGCCGTTGCCCTTTCCATGCAGGGAATCCCCGCCGTTTATTTTCATTCCCTTACCGCTACGCGCAATTACAGTGAGGGAGTGGAGGAGTCCGGGCGAGCCCGCACCATTAACCGTCGCAAATGGCAGGCGGACGAGCTGGCTAGCTTGCTCCATGATGCCGAGAGTTTGCATGCACGCGTCTTCGATTGGTACGTCAGGTCTTTACGTCACCGATCCGCATGTCCCGCTTTCCATCCTGATGCCCCCCAGAAAATTCATGACTTCGGGCCCAAGGTCTTTGCCGTGGAGCGCACGGCGATCGACGGTTCTCAAACTATCCTTTGCCTCTTTAATTTCACTAATGGGCCAGTCGTTCTCGATGATTGGCGAAACCTTGAAGGTTTTTTCCCAAACCGATCCACCCGCGACGTCTTGGGGGGCAGCGAAATCGAATTGCCTCCCGAGGGACTTGAGTTGCGACCATACCAAGCCCTTTGGCTCGTTGCCCGTTGAACCTGATCCTCTTTGACCGAGCGGTTGCCAAGTTCATCCTTCCAAACGATGATCCAAGGGTCTCTCATATTCGAGACGTTTTGCGTATGCGCCCCGGGCAACGTTTCGACGTTGCGGCAGTGAATGGGCCTCATGGAAAAGCCACTCTTTTAGAAGACGTTCCGGAAGGTTTGATCCTCGCATTCGAGTGGGAATCATCGGCTCGAAACGATCTTCATCCCATTCGTCTGCTGATCGGATTGCCTCGTCCCCAAACCGCTCGTAAAATCCTCGAGCAAGCTGCCACCATGGGAGTTTCCTTCATACATTTCTTTGGGGCCGAAAAAGGAGAGCCTTCCTATGCCGACAGCAAACTCTGGAAAACCGATGAATGGATGAGGCATTTGAGAAGAGGAGTCGAGCAAGCCTTTTGCTCTTTTCTCCCCGAGGTTCATCATTCGCGAAACTTGGGAGCCGCATTGGCCGATCTGCCTCCTGAACCTAGGCGCTTGGCGCTTGATCCATACGAGTCCCATGCACCTCTTGCCAAGGCCGTGCAAAAAGAGGACAAAGAGTATCTAGTGGCTATCGGCCCGGAGAGCGGATGGGCTTCACTGGAGCGCGATCTGTTGAGAGAAGCTGGTTTCGAGTTGCTTCATATGGGCAAGCGCGTGTTGCGTCAGGAGACGGCCTGCGTGGCTGCTCTCGGCATTCTCTCCCAGCGTTGGTGGTGAGCCGATTCCTCAACGGATTCGATACAGGGCATGGCTAGGCGACCCTTTTCGGGCTTTTCCCAACCTTCGTTCGAGGCGCCAGCCCTCCGGTTCCAATTGGACTTCGCCGGGTAATTCCAACGCCACCAACGTCTCGTCTCCGACCAATTCGTCGATCAGTAGTTTGGCGAACAACTTCGATCCGATCTCCTGGATCAATGGATATGGCGGATCGGCAAAAACCAAGTCGCAAGGACCGACGTCCCTTGATTTCCATTTCAAGACGTCGCAAGTGACGATCTCGAAGTTATCATCGAGGCGGTTGGCGCTTTTGCATACTTGAGCTAAATTTCTTCGCACGCATTGCGTCGCTCGAAAATCTCGATCCACGAAAGAGCCGCTTTCAGCGCCGCGGCTCACAGCCTCCAATCCATACGAACCCGAGCCACAGAAAAGATCTAGAAAAAAGGCTCCTTCCACTCGCTTGCCCAAAGAAGAGAACAACCGCTCGCGGCTGGAACTCGATGCCGGTCGCAGACCATCCGTCTTGGGGACGTGGATGGGAATCCCTTTTGCCGCGCCTCCGGAAATTTTCATTTAAAGCTGTGTTTTTTTGAACGTTGAAGTGTCCGTTGTGTCTGAGGCTATACTTGAAGATGGTTTTGTTTTCACCATCTTTTTCTGGTGGTTGTTTGGCAAGAAAGCGTCGCATCACGCGGCGCTTTCTCTTTGCCAAGGGAATGTTTTTGAGTCGTCATCATTGAGATCAATTTTTTTCGACTGCTTCAATTGGATAATCAAATGTCTCGTCTTCACAGGGCATATTCGGCACCCGATCGGGAATGGGCAAGGAATCGCTGCGTCCTGGATGAGCGAGAAAGTCATCATTTGACCAAAGTGCTTCGCTTGAGAAAGGGAGACGAGGTTGAGGTTTTCAACGGCCGAGGGGAGGTGCGGAAGACGGTGCTCGTCGACGTCGTCAAGCACAAGGTCGAGCTGGAGTCGAAAGAGATTATCCAGCTTGAGGAATCGGTGCCTTCATTCGTACTTGGGATTGCGGTGCCAAAAGGTAAAAAAATGGATGAGATCGTTCGGCAAGCCACGGAAATGGGGGTTAACCGCTTGGTTCCTCTTGTGACTAGTCGTAGTGAAACGTCGAATGACCAGAAGCGTCGCGCATCCAAACTCGAACGTTGGCGAATCGCTGCCATCGAGGCGTGCAAACAATCGGGGAACGCGTTTGTTCCGCATATCGATTCTTTTCGTCCATTGGACGATTGGCTGAAAGGACTTTCTCCGAGCACCTTCAGGATTGTAGCCAGTTTGGAGTCTGATGCTCAACCTCTCCGGCGATGGTTGACAAAAGAACCCAGTAGTTCGCCACCCACTCAGGTTGTCTTGCTGGTAGGGCCGGAAGGGGACTTGTCATCGGAAGAATATGACCAAGCGCGCGCCCATCGTTTCCTGCCCTGCGATTTAGGAGAAAACGTGTTGCGGGTCGATACCGCCGTGGTTTGCGCTTTCGCGATTGCCAAGGAAGAGTTTCGAGCCTATCTTGACATGCCACCAGTCCAACCGAACGAAAAGTGAGCGACGAGCCTACGCAAACCCATTCCTGGACCGGAGAACAAAAGCTCCGGGTGGTTCTTGAGGCGATGAAGTCATCGGTCTCTCAAGTCTGCGCCAAGTACGCCAAGTACGGTTTGACCGAAGCGCAAATTCAGGATTGGCGTCAATTCATGGTCGAGCAGGGTGGCAAGATTTTCGAACCCAAACCTCGACACGGGTCCAGTTCCCGTTCTCGTTCCGCTTCATCCAGACACAAAAACAATCATGCTTTTACCATGATTGGAATCTGCAGCATCCTACTGAATTTGCTGACCATTTCCTTCTTTGCCGCGATTTCTTTCGAGGTTTTGGAAATGCCTCCTTCCATTGCAACTCTTTTGCGGTTGTCAGAGGACGAAAAAGATTCGGATGGTGGTTCAAAATCTCAGGACTTCGATCGAGCTCGCGACAAGAAGCAGGAGGCCGTTGCGAGGCTTTCTCCTCCCACTCCCTCCGACAAGGGAACGCCATCGCCAGTTCCCTCTATTCCTTCGGGCGGCTCAGACTCAACCGGTAGTCAAACCCGTGTTAAGACAGCGCCCATGTACGGTGGGCCTGAACCTAACTTTGGACCAGGCATTGTCTCCAAGGTCGAGGTGTGCAAAGTAATCGCTCCCCGGGTCCACAAGGTTGTTTTCGTACTCGATCTCAATGAATACATGTGGAGTGGTGCAAATGGCATCTTGAAATACGACCAATTGCGAGAGGAGATGCGTCAAGCGATTCATGACTTGGGTGAAAAGTCCATGTTCAACGTTGTCATGTTTCACGGTGTCGGGCGTCTTTTTCTTTATGAGAATCGATTAATTGATGCAAGTCCACGCCGTAAAAGCGAGGCCTCGGCATGGTTGAACTTCGCGTTGCAAAACGTTCCCGATTCAGTCAAGCCCCGCGTTGAAGAGTCCGCGTCGCAGAAGCTTGGAGATGGCGTGTTGGGGCCTTGGAAGGCCTTGAGTGCGGCTTTGCATTTCGAGCCGGATGCCATTTTCCTTATCACTGGCGATTGCGCTTCTCTTCGAGCCGAGGACTATCCGGCATTGAAAACCCTTGGCGTGAAGCTCAGCGCCAAGAAGGATTCTCCTGCCTCCGACGAATTGGCCAGAGAAACTGAAACGATTCGCTTGACCGTTGCGAAATGGATTGAGACCGATGCCAGTCGGGCCGAGGACCTCGAGGTTGCCAATGCGGAAATCGACCAAGCTATTCGTCAACTTGGTATCGTTATGCCGAGCACGCCGGTTGGCATGGCGAACGTTGGTTGGCCTTGGCAGGAAATATTTGTCAACTTCAAGAGTTCCCTGAGTAAAGATTCCGGGAACTTTACATCCACTCACATCTTGGTGTCATTGCCCAAAGGACGGTCTTGGCCAGTGGACTTGGAAAGAACGGCTCGAGAATTCACTCAAGGGAAGGGGTCCTACACCCTTCTTGCAGAGACCTTCTTTTCCTCGCCCTAAAGCAGTTGAAATCCTAGGCCTCAGCTTGACAACAATTTCCATTTGGGTACTTTGTGCCCTCCTTTAGTGGCGATAGTAGCTCAGTTGGTTAGAGCACCGGCTTGTGGTGCCGGGGGTCGCGGGTTCGAATCCCGTCTATCGCCCCAGTTTCACTTTTGACCATCATGAAATGAAGGCTGCTCTCCTTTATATCATCGGAGCCTCTTTTTTTGTGCTCATGGCATTGGTTTCACACGCGAAGCCAACTAAGTTCAAACATGCCACCGATTTGTCTTATGGCGCCAACGAAAGCCAGAAACTCGACGTGGTTTTTCCCAAAGCCTCGACGCCGGCTCCGGTGGTCGTCTTCTTCCATGGAGGAAGTTGGCGTTGGGGGGTAAAAGACTTCTACCGAGACATTGGTGAGGAATTCGCCAAAGAGGGTGTGGTTTTCGTTCTGGCCGAATATCGTCTCTTTCCAGAAGTCCGGTTCCCATCTTTCGTTGAAGACGCAGCTGCCGCCGTCAAATGGACACGGGATAACGTCGCGCTTTACCATGGGGACCCTGAACGGATTTTTCTGATGGGACATTCGAGTGGTGCTCACATAGTTTCTCATCTTGCCATGAACGAACGATATTTGACGGACGTCGGAGGCGGTTTTTCGTGGATCAAGGGGGCTGTCGGGTTGTCGGGACCCTATACCTTTCAGCCTTCAACGGAGTGGCTTTACAGGGATGTCTTTGATCCTCTCGCGGCCTCACCGAAAGTCGTTCCCATTACCTTGGTGGATGGAGATGAACCTCCATTCCTCGTTCTTCATGGGCGCCATGATTGGCTGGTGGAAGTGAAACAAGCCGAAGACTTTGCCCAACGGATAAGATCCAAAGGTGGCAAGGTTTCGCTGCGCATCTACAATTTTCATGGTCATTTCTCCATGATGCGACGCGCTACCTCATGGTATCTTTGGCCACAAGGTATTCTTAAGGATATCTTGTCCTTTATGGACGGAAAGCCCATTTCCGATCCCGATGGAGAACCAGGCTAGGATTGTTCCCGGCGTCCCGTCCGGCTCTTGATTCGCAAACGGATGCTTTCACCGACCAAATCAAGAAAGGTGACGACCGCCAGTATACAGATAAGAACCATGCTGACTTTGTCCCAGCTGTTGGAATCCACGTAAATTTGCAAGTTCGTGCCTACGCCTCCTGCCCCCACGTAGCCAATGATGCTGGCCGAGCGTACGTTGTATTCCAACATCCAAAGAGAGTGGCTCCAAATCTGTGGTTTCACTTGGGGCCACAGACCATATTGAAAAGCTTGAAAGGGCTTTGCCCCGATGCCACGCAGTGACTTGGTGATTTTCATCTCGCTGGATTCGAAGGATTCACTGAAAAACTTTCCCAAGTAACCGATGCTGTAGAAAGTCAGCGCGATTACTCCGGCTAGTGGTTCCGCGCCGACCAACGAAACCGCTACCAATGCCCAGAGCAGGCTGGGGATTGTACGAATGACGTTAAGTGTCATCCTAGTGAGACCGACGAGCCACTTGGGTGCCAAATTGTTTGCCGCCCCCATGGACAATACCAAGGAAATGCCTATGGCGAAGAAAGTAGCCATGACGGCGATTTGAAAAGTTTCCAACATAGCCTCCAGGACTGGGTCGAAGACTGATGGATCGGGAGGGAACCATTTGCCGATGAAACGCTGGAGGTTTTCCCAATGATCCAGGTCGCGACCGGAGCCTTTGAGAGCACCTGCCGATGATATCACAAGGAGAATGAAAATGAGAAAAGTTACGCTTACCACGTCCAGACGATTGTACCAGGGAATCTCCAATCGAGGATTCGAGTCTTCCAGTTCTTTGCCGTCCGTCTTTTTCATTTTGCATCTCCCTGAAGACTCTTTATCCGCCAATTCTCAGGATTCTCCCGATCCAATTCAAGAACGCGATCCGCATAGTTCTGCACTTGTTGCAGGTCGTGAAGCACGCAGGACACCCCTTTCTTCTTTTCACTCGCTTCCTTGGCCAGCCGCGCCAGGACAAGATCTGCCGATTTCGCATCCAGGCTGGCCACCGGTTCGTCCGCCAAGTAAAGAGCCGGATCTTGGTGCAAGGCACGGGCTACGGCAACCCTTTGCTGTTCGCCCCGGGAAGTTTCAGTGGTCCATTTCGTGAAAGCCTCACCCAGCCCGAACTCTCTGAGCAAAGCATAAGCGGCTACTCGCTCTTCACTGGGAAAGCCAAAAAACGTTCGAAGTGAGGAATGATTACGCAAGCCACCGCACAATACGTTGGTTAGCAAACTGGCATTGGGAATAAGCAGGAGATCCTGGAAAATAATTCCAAGTTGCTCTTTCGCTTCGTCCTTTCCCATCATCTCCGGGAAGTGGTAGCTAATGCTACCTTCGCTTGGTTCTCTCAATCCAGCGATTGTTTGCAACAGGCTGGTCTTGCCTGCTCCGGAAGGCCCAGTGACAGCGAAAAACTCACCGGCCTTCAACTGCAGATCCAGCTTTCGAAAAAGCCAGCGCCCATCCAGTTTCAGACCAAGGTTCTTGGCTTCCAGGAGAATCTGCGTGGATTCGGACGAGTTGGAGCTGCTCATTCAACCGAGATGGCTAGGAGAAAGTGCTTTCGCGTAAGCCAGCCTCGCATCCAAAGAATCAAGATTTCACTTTGGCGGTGGCTCTTCTCATGAAGAATATTAAAGCGATCCCGAGCAGAACGAGAATGATGATGAGGTTTTGGGGCCAAGAATTTTTCTTTCGGAATTTTTCGAGGTCTTCTGCGATTGCAAGCGCTTCACGGGTTACTTTCAGGTGCTCTTCTTCGTCGACTTCCACGAGCTTACCGTTGAAGACCTTGTCCCGTAGGACGGGATCACCGTCATTCATGGCCAGCAGGGTTGCCTTCAAAATATCACGGTCGGAATCGCTCAAGCTCTTGCGGTAGCAGATGGTGTGGGAAGGGACGGGCCCTTGCTTTTGCACGATCTTCAACTTCGCCTTTTGGCCTTCGTCGAGGTATTTCTCACCAAGGAAAACGTAGTCGCTCACGGCGGCGGCTTCTGCTTCCCCTGAGAGAACTTTCTCCACTGCCGTCACGTAACCAGTGCCAAAGATTGTTTTGGAAAAGAAATCTTCCAACCCCCCAATGTCGACGCCAATCAGCTTTTTTTCGTGCAAGTCACGAACTGGAATGAGGAATCCCGAGGTGCTGGTAGGAGATGCGAAGGCAACAGGCTTTCCTTTCAAGTCTTCGATCGAGTCGTAATCCTTCTCCTTCAAGCTCAGCCAGACACTGTCGTAATGAGGTTTACCGTTCTTGAGGTGGATCAACAGAATCGAGGCGGTGTCCGCTTCCGCGTTTTTCGCTGCATCGGTGGAACTCAAGTAGCCCAAGTCGATCGTGCCGTTGGCGAAACCTTCCAGAATGATGGCCGAGCTAGTTGGTACGATGACCTCCACTTCACGGTTCAACTTTTCCTTCAAATAAGTTGCTAGTTTTTCCTTTTCCTCCAGCATCTTTTCAGGATTCTTGTTGGCCTTCAGGGCCACCTTAAGCTTAGGCAAGCTGAGTTCGCCGGGCTCTGCCAGCGAAGTTCCGGCAAGGAATGAGCCCAGCGAAAGAAGCCCGTATACTGTCTGGAGAAAGTAACTTTTAATTTTCATCGGTACTGGAAGGGGAGAGTTGCAATTGAGAACGAGTCTCGATAGCATCTTTTTATAGTGTTTTGTCAACCACCAAGGCTTGGAAATCTTTCTTTGGCGGCCTCTCTTAGCTTTGACTTTTCAGGAGTCCACGGAGAACGGAGTATGTTTGTTCAGTCGCTCCCTCTTGCTCCGTTTTCCATGCTCGAGCACTATTTCCCATGCTTTTGCGTCGAGCATCGTCATGGAGGAGGTTTGATAACTCTTGGTCCAACTGCTCCCCGTTCGCTACACGAATGCCTCCTCCTGAATCAGTCAGCGTTTCGAACATTTCGGAAAAGTTTTGGGTATTGGGTCCGAAGACCAAGGGGATGCCAAAGGAGGCGGCTTCCACGGGGTTTTGTCCACCTTGGTTTGGAGGCATGGTCTTGCCGACGAACACGACGTCAGCCACCTGCATGAGCTGAGACAATTCGCCCGTGGTGTCGGCCAAGCAAACCTTAGCCTTTTCTCCTCCTTCGCCAGTCTTGGTGGAACGCCTGAACCATGGCATCGGACGCTTGCGAAGCAACGCTGCGATATCATCTCCTCTTTCGGCATGTCGCGGAACCAGTACTAGGCGCAAGGGAACCTTCTGAGCGTTTTTGTCTTCGAGAAATTGAAGCAGACAGTCTTCTTCTCCCGGCCAGGTCGAGGCGCCGAACAGCACGATGGGGTTAGGTTCGTTCGAAGAAACCTTCAAGCCTAGTTCGATTAGCAGGGCTTCCTTTTCCGTTTCATCGAGGATCTTGTCCGGAGCATGATCGAATTTCAGGTTGCCGGTCGTCTTCAGGTTTTCGGANTCCACGCCTATTTTCAGCCATTTTTCAGCGTCTATCTTCGAAGAGGCCAAAACGGTTAGTCTGGATGGAACGATGAGCTTTCGNATCCAATTGGAATTTCGGAGTCTCTTGGCGCTCNTGTCCGANAAACGGGCGTTGACNATGGCCACGGGAATGTCTCGATTGCGGGCTTGGTGCAGATGTTCGGGCCAAAGTTCACTGTCCACCATGATCACCAAATCCGGCTTGATTCGGTTCCAAGCACGTCGGGAACAGGGCAGAAAATCCAAGGGGAAGTGTCCAATCGCCAAAGCCGTTTGCCCATATTTTGACTGGGCTACTCGGTATCCTGTGCTCGTGGTCGTGGATAGAACGACTTCCCAGTTCTCCTCTTTGCCAATGATTCGCAAAAGAGGGCCAATAGCCAGTAATTCTCCTACGCTGACCGCTTGTATCCATATCCGCTTCCTTCCTGTTTTGTCGGGCAAGCGAGGCCAAAGGCCCAGCCTGTGGCCGAATTTCTTGGCGTAACCACCACGCCTGAGCATCCTTCCCAGATAGCGGGGCAACCCGATCATCAAGGCGATGGGGAAGAGCAAGCGATAGAACCAGATCATGGCGAACACCCGAAAGAGTGGGACCTATTTACCAATGGCTTGCCCATTGGCTACGTTTACGGCAAGGTTCACTACTTGAATACTATGAACGATGAAGACCGAATAGGGAAGCTTTTCCAGCAAACAAAGGCCGAGAAGCGAGCCGCTTTCATTGGGTACGTCTGCGCCGGCGATCCTGATTTCGAAACCTCGCTTTCCATTTGCCGAGCCTTGGTTGACAACGGCGTCGACCTTTTGGAGCTAGGCGTTCCTTTCTCCGATCCCTTGGCCGATGGATTGACCAACCAGCTTGCCGCTCAACGCGCCTTGTCGGCTGGTTGTCGGCGAGAGGACGTCTTTCGCCTTGTTCGCGAAATTCGTGCTTTTTCCAATTTGCCCATCGTTCTCTATACCTATTACAACTTGGTTTTCTCTCCCGGTGTCTCGACCTACGTGGAGCAAGCCCGAGAGGCTGGAGTCGATGGTTTGTTAACCCTCGATCTCCCTCCCGAGGAGGCTGGCGAGTTGTTGGAGGCTTCCAAGCGTCACGGCATGAAAAACGTCTTCATCGTGGCCCCGACCACACCTGCCGACCGTATCAAGTTAATCGCCGACGCAGCTTCCGGTTTCCTTTATTACGTTTCCCGAGAAGGCGTCACCGGCGAACGCGCCGATTTGGCAAAGGATATGGCTGATCGCCTTGACGCTATTCGCGCTGAATCTGATCTGCCTCTGGTGGTGGGATTCGGCATTTCCAGTTCAGAGCAGGCTGGGCAAGTGGCGACCATGGCCGATGGCGTGGTCGTTGGCAGCGCTTTGGTCAATTGCATAACTCCTCTGCTTGGCCAGCGTGATGACATCCCGGCGGTGATAGGCGCCAAGGCCGCGGAGTTGCTTGACGGCATCCGGTCAGTCGCAGAATCTTGAGCTGGCCAGAGGTGACTAACGCAATAAGATGACACGATGAAATTTCACTTCCCGTTGAAACCAATCCTTTGCTTGTTGCTTCCTCTTTCGGCTTTGCTTGCCCAATCAGGTTGTGGCGGCGACGAGGCTTCTGAGTCCCAAGAGAAGTCCACCCAAGAGAAGTCCACCCAAGCCGAGTCCCCCAAGCCGAAAAATCAAGCTCCAGTCAATTCCAAGACGGAAAAGAAATTGCCGGTCACCGTCGTTGGTAAATGGAAAGACAAGAACAAGTTGAGTTTCGACGAGGACGTCGCAAAGGGGACCGTCAGCACTTCCGGAACGATTACCTTCAAGGCAAACGAAAAGTGGGAAAGTAAAGGCCTCGTCACCTTGAATGGCAGGTTGATCGGAAGCAAAGCCGACAACCTCAAATTTCAACAAGAATCCAGTGGCTCTTGGGAACGAAAGGGCAAGGAAATCCTTCGCACTTGGAGCAAGCTCAAGTTGACTCCAAAAGCACCCAGTTTGGCGGCATTGGCCATTCAGAACTTGGCACCGTCCTTGGTAAAAGGGAAAAAGGAAAAGTACGAGATTATCTCGTTGGACCGTGAGCGCATGGTGTTGCGGAAAACGGAAACGGGTGACGAAGTTACCTTGATTCGAATGGAATGAATTTTTTAGCCGCGCAAGGCTGATTCCCAGCCGTCCGGATATGTGCGAGAATGCCGAAATTTTCGTTTTGGGAGGGGTCACTGCGGTTGGTAAAACGGCAGCGGCATTGGCATGGGCGGAGCGGGGAAACGCTGAAATTCTATCTTGCGACTCCTTGCTTTTTTATCGTGGCATGGATATCGGAACCGCCAAGCCTACCTTAGAGGAACGTTCAAGGGTTACTCATCACGGAATCGATTTGGTGACGGTTGACCAACCCT
Source organism: Opitutia bacterium (assembly GCA_002721705.1). Classification (GTDB taxonomy): domain Bacteria; phylum Verrucomicrobiota; class Verrucomicrobiia; order Opitutales; family Seribacteraceae; genus UBA2993. The sequence continues at coordinate 57,335 of PBLJ01000016.1, read as the reverse complement.
ACGACGTAGCCAGTTATCTGGACTATGCTCATCAAGTCGTTCGGGAGATAAGAGAACGCGGAAATAAGGTCTTGGTAGTGGGAGGCAGTGGGTTCTACCTGCAGGCTTTTTTCGCTCCGGTTATCGATGATGTCGAGGTTCCTGATGACTTGAGGAACCAGGTTCTTGATTGGGAGCAAGAAGAAGGCTTGAGCGGTTTGCTCCGACGATTAAATGAACTCAATCCCGAAGGCATCGGTGATTTGGATTCCGACAATCCTCGTCGAGTAACTCGAGCTTTGGAACGATGCTTGGCCTCCGGGCAGAGCTTGCTTGCCTTGAAGGAAAGCTTTCAAAAGGCTGATTTCCCTTTCCGGAAACATTCGAAAATCACCTGGGTCCTGGATCGAGAAGACTTTGATTTGGAGGAACGCGTAAAGGAACGTGTTTCCCTTATGCTGGACGAGGGTTTGTTGACGGAAGTACAAGCTTTGCGAGAAATGGGCTTGGAACGGAATCCCAGCGCATGCCGAGCCGTTGGGTACCGAGAAACCTTGTTGCATCTAGATGGGCGATACTCCTCGGAACAATGGCGAGAGACTATTGTTTCAGCCACTTTGCGTTTGGCTCGCAAACAACGGAAATGGTTTCGTTCCCGATTGCCTGTGGATCGCGTTCTGCTCCTTTCGGAACATGAGGACGTCGGTGACCTGCCCGCTCCGTGGGAACTCCCGGGGAGAGTTTGAGATGGCTTGACGCTGGTGCCTTTTGTAGGTTAAATTGAAGGGATAGTTTCGCTAGTCGCGAACCCCCTTTTCATCAACCTGCGACTTGTTTTCGTGAAACCGCTTACCAAGATAGCAATTGCGGCCAATGCCGACAAAGATGGCGCGGAGGAGATTGTGGATTCGATCGAGCGCTTGGCTCGGGCTGCTGGTTCTGAAGTTCGGTCCACCTTCAACCATCCCGTGGAAGATGGGTTCCTTGAGGATAGAGATGCCTGTTTCGTAATAGGTGGTGACGGTACTTTGCTCGGTTTACTCGAGGAGGTGGTTGCTCGGCGCGTTCCGGTAGCAGGAATACGCCATGGGCAGCTTGGTTTCTTGGCTACTTTTTCTCCCGAGGATGCTCAGGAGGCTTTGCCCCCTATCCTGCAAGGTCAATACGACGTGGCCCAACGAGCCCTGCTGGTTTGCCGAGATCCATCGGGTAGAGAGCGTTTGGCCTTGAACGACGTCGTAATCAAGAGCGCAGGTCAGGCAAGGTTGGCTCGTTTGGCGGTGCGCGCCGGTGATGAGTCGGTAGCAGAATATTCATGCGATGGGCTGATTTTTTCAACCCCCACCGGCTCCACGGCTTATAATTTATCAGCTGGAGGTCCGATTGTTCACCCGCAAGCCGACGTCGTGCTGATGACTCCGATATGTCCGCATACCCTGACCAGTCGCAGCGTGGTTTTCGATGGCAAGACAAGCTTGCAGGTGCAACGCGCTCCAGGTGACGTCACTTCTCTTTCCGTGGCAACGGACGGAAGGGAACTGCCCGATGAGCAATCCCGCATGCCGCTTGAAGTCAGCGTTTCGCAAAAAACCTTTCCTTTGTTGCAGGAACAGGGGCACTCTCATTTCAAGGTGCTCCGTAACCGACTTAATTGGGGATGATCTGCATGACTTTTCCGTATCTTCCTCTCTCCCTTGTTCGTCGATGACTGTTCTTAACGTAGACACCCGAGTCGAAACCATGCGTATCGTCCGTCATTTGGATGCGGGTTTGCTGGGTGACGTCTACGAGGTTTACGACGAGGGATCACGTGAAACTTTCGCCCTGAAAGTCATCAAGCGGGAGTTCGTCGATGAATTGCATTTCTCCGACCACTTTGAACGTGAATGCCAAGTTATCTCGCAATTGGAGAATGATGCGGTGCTTGATCTCGGTCTCTTTGGCGCCACCAAATGGAAGCATTGGTTGCGGTATGAATTTTTCGAGAGGTTCGAGATGGAGGACAACTCCGTTCGCACCTTGTTGGATTACTTACAGGTCAAACCAACGGGTTTGGACGAGGTGGAGGTAGCTTTTTTGACGGGGCAAATCCTGCAAGCTTTGGTTCAAGCTCATTCCATGGGGTTGCTGCATCGAAACCTGAAGCCATCCAACGTTTTGATCCGTCGCCCGGAAGAAGAGCCCTTGGAGGTGAAGATTTCCGATTTCGGCTTGGTTCGCTTGGTTGGAGAAGCGCGGTTTCGAGAACTCTGGGACCTTTCTTTCCCAGAAGAGGTGAATTACACATTGCTTCAAAGTAAACCAAGTGAGGAAAATTCCGAAGCCCAAGCCTTTTTGCCCGGCTTGGAGACCAAGTTGTTTCGAACCCCCGAGGAACGTTCCGGAGCAGAGGTCGAGGAGTCGGGCGATTTATATGCAGTGGCTTGCATGGCTCATTGGGCATTGACCGGTGAACCTTTGACGGAGAATGGAAAATTGAGATTGTCAGCGGACTTGAATCCCGGATGGCGAACGTGGCTCATGCGTGGAACTGCTGAAAATCCCAATGAACGCTTCGCCGACGCAAAGGATGCCTTGAAGCAACTGCCTCGACCGGGAACCTCTTTGCGATACGCGGAGATGCCATTTGAGCGAGAAGGGCAGCATCGCGACGATCGAACTTCTCCTTACATGGAGGGAGAGGAACGATCGACAGAGGGAGCCGAATCCAACCTTAAGGGAACCGATCAAGGCAAGCCTTCGTGGCGGCCATGGGCGATTTTCAGTGCGGTTTCCGTAGTTATCTGTCTGAGCCTCTTCGGACTGTGGCAACTATATCGCACCGGCTATCATTCCCCTTCCACCATTTATAAATCCACGGCCTCCGACGACTATTACAAGTTGAAGTTCGGGTTTTATCAAGGAGGCGCTGAATGGAAAGGTTTCCCGACTGGTAAAAAAATGAAAGACAAACGCCAACGAATCAAAGGCAACGACAAAGGAGGTCGGGATCAGCCCAGGCATGGCACGGGCGAATGGACCACGACCGACGACGGTCATTACGTCGTACGAATCAAAATGCGTTTTCAGACTTTGCCTGACGATGATGGCGAAACGCCCAAGAAAGACCGTGCTCTTGCCGCCATGGCAGGCAAAGGAAACGATGACTTGTATATTACTTGGCAGGACGTGCTCTCTTATGACCCCGAGGAGGATAGGTTTCAATGGCTCAAGCGAATACAAGATGGAATCGAGTACTTTCCAGGTCGCGAAGAAGGTGATGCAAGCAAGCTTGGGCTGTTCGTGGCAAAAAGATTTGATTCCAACCCTGAAACAACGGGCAAACCGGTTCCGCGAGTTGTCAAAGCGGATATCTATTTTGAGCCCTTTGATCGTAATTAGGCACCGTGGCGAAGCCCATGACCCTTTAGTTCGATGCGACTTTTGAAACAGATTTGCGAAAACTTCCATAAGCTCTTGATGCCAACGATTTTCTTGTTTGCCTCTGGTTGCGATCGCAAATCCGATGAAGTCGAGGGGGTTTACCTTGGGGAGATACAAGATTGGAAAAAACTAGTTTTCTCCGGTCACGTTGAGCTCAGTCGCCTTGAGATTCCCTTGGAGTTGGTGCTTACCCAAAACAGCCAAACCGAAATTGGGGGGGAAGCTCTTTTCTCCAAGAAACAGGGAGCAGTGACGACAACCTGGAAAGGGGTTTGGAGTGTGGAAAAAGGGAAACGCCGAATCTTTTTCGAGGCTGAGAACCAAGTTTTTTACCTAACTAAAAAAGGAGCCTCCCAATCTGGCAAAGGAAGTTCCAGAGGTAGCACTGGCACTTGGTATGAATTACAGACAGACCAAGATTCTTTTTTCAACTCCGATGGTTCTCCCGTCCTCTTGCTTTTCCAAGAGCCGCGATCCGAATCTCACATTCTGGAAGTGACGCTGAATTTCAAAGATGAAAAGGTTGTTTTCCGCGAGGCCGGAGACAATCGGCAAAAAGGCGATTGGGAGAGTAACGGGGGAGAACTCGTGGCAAGGTTTGAAAACGAAGATGAGCGGGAAGTTGAGAAAATGTTTTTTTCCTGGGACGACGGCGACCTTCTGTTGAGGAGGATCGTCGTCATTCGGAAAGGGAAGGTAATGGAGGACTTCGGGGTTCCCAGTCAGAAGGGTCGAATTTCCCATTTGGAATACCAAGGGGACAACAGGCCTCGTTTCAAGCGAAGGTAAGTCGACGGCGTACGATTGACAACTGGTTCGCCTTGCCCTACTTCGTTCAGTTTACAAACAATACGCTATGATCACTTGGCTACAAAATTTCATCGAGAAAAGAGGGAAATGGTTCTTCATCCTGCTCCTGCTTGTCGTCATCGTCTCGTTCGTTCCTTACATTTCGCCTACGGGGGAATCCTCCTTGGACTTTTTCCCGGGATGCTCTGCGAACTCCCAATTGGAGAAGGATGACTTTTACGGGCAGAATTGGAACGACCCAAGAGTTTACAATGCCTTGCGAGTGAAATCTCAGGTTAGCGGATTCTTTGGTACTTCGCCCCAACCGAGTCAATACGCTCAGTTCGAAATACAACGCAAAATATATGAAGAGAAAATTTCCGACTCCAACGAGCAGGAGCGGTTGTCTGTAAAGCTTTTCATGGAGACTAAAATCGCCCTGTTGCAGGCTGCCGATACTTGGGGGCTCCCTTCTTTTGCCTCTAGCAGTGAAGCAATGGAGCAGACCCTGCGAAGCTTCATCTTGGAAAAAATTCAGGCCCGCTTGTCCGATCCGGGCGAATTCGATGCAGCCAAATACGAGCAAGCCATCAAGCAAATTGCCACTCCACTTAAAATGAAACCCTCCGAGGTGAAAGAGTTTTTATTCGATGATTTCCGCGCCGATCAAGTGGACAAGGTCTTGAGAGGAGGAGGGTTTGCCTTGCCCGTGGAAGCGAAGATCGATTTGCGTGAAAACGATTTACTATGGACCTTCGAGGCGGTTTCCATCGACAAGGAATCATTTCAACCGGACCCCGTGCCATTCGCTCGTATTCAATTCAACGGTCTACCGGAACCGGAAACTACTCTTGGATTGAAGTACGAAGACGCCTCCCTGACCTTCACTTTTCTCGAAGCGTCTCCCCAGAAAGACGCCAACGGTAGCAACTTGGTCGTTCTTTTGGGTACTGGCGAAACCAAGGATGACAAGATCGCGGCAACCCGCGATAATCTTGTGAATGCCTTGGATAAGACCGGGCTGGAATTTGAGGTTCACCCAGTAGAAGGCAATGCATCCTCCGCTTCAGTTGGACTGGCTTTGAGTCTGCCTTCGGAGGGAGCTCCATCCGTGATGCCCGACGTCAATGCTTCAACCGACCTTCTCTCCATCAGCAACGAACTGGATGATGAACTGAGACAATACTTCGAGGAAAGGGCAGGCGAATTTATGGAGCCGGCGCAAACGGGAATAACGATCCTGGAATTCGCCAACAGCGATTACTTTGATCCACCGCCGGTTCCCAGTGAACAGGCAATACGCGCACATTGGGAACTCCACAAAGACGAGTTTACCAAGCCTGCTCCCATTCCCGCTCCCGCACCCAAACCGACTCCCGCCCCGGAAATCAAGCAATCTGAAAAACTGCCCAAACTTGAAAAGGAAGGGGAGCAAGGACCGTTAGGGAAACCTGGTGAATCCGTTCGCAAGTCACGTGTTCCCAAAAAGGAAGAAGCACCAGAAGAAAAGCCATCGCAGCAGAAGGGAAAGCCCGTGCCAGCTGCACCCGAGGATAAAAAGGAATCGCCTAAGGAGCCTTCCAAGAAGGGGCCCGAGCCCGTTCAGCCTTCCAAACCCGATCCTGCAACCAATGTCCCGAAATCAGTGACTCCCGTTGATTCTAACGCTCAAGACCAGAATGCTTCGAACTTGAACAAGCCGGTTACTTCCAAACCCGATGGGCAGGCGCCAATTGCCAGGGTTCCACTAACTTTCGAGGAAGCGCGGCCTCAAATAATAGAGCGTCTTCTCGAGGCTGATCGAGCCGTGGAAGAAAAGAAAGCCGCTGGCAAAGCCAAAGCCAAGGCCACGCAATTTATCGACGACCTGCACGCCCTGTCAAAAAAGCTTGTTGCCGGAGGGAGCGATCCCCTGAAAGCGCGTCAAGACGACCAAGTAACCAACTTGATCAAACGATATCAGTTGAAGGAGCACCCAGTATTTTTCACGGATGAGGAAATAGATACCTATTCTTTGCTCTTTGGGTTGGATCCCAAAGCATTGAACGATATGCTGAAGCTTTCCCCTCGCCGTTTTCATTCCGAGGCAAAATACGCAACCAGACAAGGCATTGCAGTACTCCTTCTCGATGCGAGAATCGAGCCACAGCCTATGAGGTATGAAGACCAACTTAAAAAAAATACCTTTCGCGAATTCCTCGGCAACTTCAGGACAAACCGGAAGAACAAGGCTTTTCAGGAGCTAGGCGACGAGATTGCGAAATCCCTGACCAAGTCCTTGGAAGAGGGTGGGGCGCTCGAGGAAATAAGCGAAAAAGTCGATTCTCGGCTATCTTACCATACTTTTGAAGCGACCAACGAATCCTCTCTGCGTCGTGACTTCACAAAACGTGGGAACCAATTGCTTATCAGGCAAACCAACGCTCAGCAAAAACTCAACAATCTGAAAGAAAGCGTGGGCGATCGAAATGCCACGGATTCGGAAACGGCTCAAATCGAGCAGCAAGAGGCTTTAATCAAGGAACTTCAAGACAATCAAGTGGAGATAAATAACGATAATACCCTAGCCTCCGAGCTTTTTGAACACGCCAAGGATTCAACTACCAAGGTTGGTGAATTGACGCAGATGGTCACTGGAGCGCAGAGCGATTCAGGTATTTTTGTGTTCTTGAAGGAAATTATTCTGGAAATAGATCCAGAGGAGAGTGCCTTGGTGGAGGATCTACTCAACAACATGGAACAGAGGAGGTCCAGTTTGTCGCGGGAAAACATCCTGAGAGACTGGATTTCCAAGGGGCGGAGCAATCTCTAGGCTTCTAGCTTTCTTGTTCTCTTCTTTCCCAGCCAATCAGGAATTCCTTGTTGCCCTCGGCTCCTTTCACCGGGGATTCCATCTGTCCAATGCCTGAACTAGCGACCAAGCTTGCTCGAGCATAAGTCAATATTTCTTCCACCACGCGTTGGTGTATCGAGGGATCCTTGATTATTCCGCGACCTGCGTCCGCCTCCTTTTTGGTGGCTTCGAATTGAGGCTTGATCAATGCGATCAATTTTCCGGATGGCTTCAGGAAGCTCCAGGCCCGAACCAAAACTTTCCTGAGGGAAATGAACGAAAGATCCATGGTCACGAGGTCATAGGCGGGTCTTGGCAGGTCCTCCCCCTTGAGGTGCCTGGCATTTAATCTCTCTCGTACTTCCACCCGCTCATCGCTTCGTAATTTGCCATGAAGTTGGCCATGTCCAACGTCCACGCAAGTGGCGCTGCGGGCCCCCCTCTGCAACATACAGTCGGTGAATCCCCCCGTAGACGATCCTAGATCCAGAACGTCGAGGCCATCCACCGTGACCTCGAATCTTTCCAAGAAAGCATTTAATTTGAGCCCTCCCCGGCTAACGTAAGGCAGCGGTTGGTCCACCCGTAAGTCTGCGTTCTCTGGCAACAGGCGCCCAGGTTTGTCAACTCGCTCCGTTCCAAGCCAAGCTTGCCCTGCCATGATTACGGCCTTGGCTTGAGAGCGGTTCGGGCAGAGGCCTTGTTTCGTCAATAACTCATCTGCCCTCATCTTTTTCATCGCTTGAAGCATGCCCGATAAACTCCTGGCGACAAGACGGAACCTTGCGAGGCTTCTTTTTTGCGTTCCGCTCCGAACCTGAAATTCAAAACCCGTCGGGCTTGGATAAAAAAGGGGGAAATGACTTGACAGATGGAGCTAAATGGGTCGATATGGGGCGAAATTCAACCAAAATGGGACAAATCGGGCGATGGCTATCTTGCGAGAAAAGAGCATTTACGTCGGGGAGTATGAACACACTCTCGATGGTAAAGGCCGGATTACCATCCCTGCCAAATGGCGATTCAAGGGGGATGATCGCGAAGTTTACTTGGCCATGCCCAATCCCGGTGGTTATCTTACGGTTTATCCGCCACGCATGGTCGACCGATTGGAAGGGAGCATATCCGAGATCGGGATGGCCGACGAGGATGGGCAGGAGTTGCTGATGGATTTATTTGCGAAAGCCGATGTTTTCGGGTGTGACAAGCAAGGCAGGATCAACCTGACGGAGGGCTTGCTCGCGCACGCGGGTATTAAAAAAGAAGCGGTTCTCGTTGGCAATTTCAGCTCGTTCAGTATTTGGGACGCTCAGCTTTACGGCAAGAGGGAGCCTCGTGACCTGAGGACTCTTCATAAGACGATACAATCGTTAAAGGTATGAACGGGAGGGGATGGATGACACAAGCACGATTACACTGCAAAGCCCCTTCCGCCACTACCATCTCCCCATTTCCTCACAATTTTTCGGTCTTCGCTTTTCTTCAAGCGGGCCCAATGAAGTTGCTCTTCCTTCGTCATGTCTCCAGCAGCTGAATTCGTTTGTGATCCTTTCATGGTGAAGCACGCTCCAGTCCTCTTGAGCGAAGCCCTGGAGGCATTGGCTCCGCAAGATGAAGGGCGGTTCCTCGATTGCACATTTGGAGGAGGTGGTCATTCGCGGGCCCTCTTGGAGTCTTCGGATGGAGTGGAGGTCACTTCATTCGATTGTGATCCCGAGGCGATCGAGCGCAGTAAAGAGCTGCAGTCTCAATTCGGTGAAAGATTTCGTTTCGTGGACGCTAATTTTGTAACCTTGGATGAGTTTGCAGACGGTCCTTACGATGGCGTGCTGTTCGACTTGGGCCTTTCCTCCTTTCAGTTAGGAGAAGCGAAAAAAGGATTTTCCTTTCGGCTTGATGCGCCAATCGACATGAGATTTGACCCTCGAGTTGGCATTTCCGCGGCGGAGTTTCTCGAAACTTGCAATAAGAGCAGTTTGATTCGAGCGGTTAGGGAATATGGTGAGGAGCGTCGTTGGAAACGAGTGGTGAACGCCATTCTGGAAGCACGCGGAACAGGTAAATTATCACATACCATAAGCGCTGCTCGACTGGTTGAAAAGGCAATCGGAGGACCCCCATCCAGAATTCATCCGGCAACCCGTACGTTTCAAGGCATTCGCATTGCCATCAATAGTGAATTGGAGTCTTTGGCCTTGGCTTTGCCCCAAGCCTTCAAACAACTGCGTATTGGAGGCGTATTAGTGGTTATTTCGTTCCATTCCTTGGAGGATCGCATCACGAAGCGGTTTTTTCGCAGGATGGCTGGGCGCCCGGAAAGTCGCAATGACTTCCGTTCCATGCAGGAACGAAAATGTTTTGGTGAAATGCTGAAAACCAAGGTAGTTAAGCCATCCCTTGGGGAAGTGAAACGTAATCCCAGAAGTCGCTCCGCTCGTTTGAGAGCATTTCGGAAGTTATCCGAGGCCGAGTTATGAGATTTTTCAAATCATCCCAGTTTTCCTTCAAGGCCGTGGCATTGGCTTTTTCCATTTTGCTTACCACTGGCTTAGGTTCATTGGCTATTGTTTGGTTACGCGTCGAGATTTCTCAAGCGGCAGCGGATTCAGGGAAGCTTGAAAAAGAAATTTACGATAAATCAAGGAAGCTTCGGAACATGACCGAGAAAAGGGCCAAGGCACTTCATCCGGTGGCACTTAAAACCTTGGTGGACGGTCGTTTACAAAAACCCGAACCCGCTAGGGTGCTTTTCGTGCAGCCAGATGATTTTCAAAGGAGACAGTCTTTGCCATTACCTAAACGGAAAAGTCACATTTACGCGGGGAGCACAAACCGCTAGTTGGATCAATGAAAAACGTTTTTGCGTCACCTTTTCGCTTTTACGTGGTCGTTATCGTCGTTTGTTGTGTCTTTTTCTCATTTGTTGGCCGTTTGGTTTATTTGCAGGTACTGGAGCGCCCTAATTTGCTCGAGATCATTCAAGTAAATCGAGAGAATTTCGTTCAGATTCAGGCTAAACGCGGCAATTTGGTTGATGAGAAGGGCAACTTACTTGCTACTACCAAGTCAGTGGTTGAAGTCGGAGTTGATCCTCATTGCGTGGACCCGGCTCAATACAACCTCATTCCGCAATTGTCGGCATTGTTGAATTTGGACGAGGCGAAGGTTCGATTGGCGTTCCAGACAAAGACTAGGACTGGAGATCGTTATGACAACGAGGTGGTTCGTATTCGATGGACAAAGTTAGCGGATCAGGTCGACGAGGAAACTTACCAAGAGGCCATGAAATTGAAGATCTCTGGCCTTTACGGCACGCTTAAGCACTCTCGTCGTTATCCCGGCGATCGCTTGGCATCACACGTGTTGGGTTTCGTGAATCGCGAAGGAACCGCCACGATGGGGGTGGAAAAACAACTGGATTACTACTTGAAGGGACAAGATGGTTGGCGTGAATCCGAAAAGGACGGTCTACGACGTGAATTAGCACAGTATCGCTTGCGGGAAGTACCCCCAACGGATGGACTGAATGCTCAATTGAGCTTGAATTTAATCATTCAAGACGTGGTGGAGAGAGAATTGGATTTTATAGCGGAGAAATTTAAGCCGCAATCCGCTTCCATCATAGTGAGTGAGCCAACCACAGGGTACGTTCTAGCCTTGGCGAATTATCCGGATTTCGATCCAAACACCTTTAATGATTTTGATTTGGATGCATTGCGAAATCGGGCTTTGGCGGATTTATACGAGCCAGGTTCGACTTTTAAGATCGTGGCGGCTGGTGCGGCCTTGAACGAGGGCATAGTTGCCATGTCGGAAGTGATTGATTGTTCGCAGACCATCGCCATTCACCGTGGTCGCAAACTTCCTTTGCCGGTTGATCACCATCCTCTGGGCAAATTGACTTTGCGTGAGGTCGTTTCCAAATCCAGCAACCGAGGGGCAGCTCAATTGGGGTTGCGTTTAGGCGAAGACCGATTGCATTCCTATTGTCAAGCCTTTGGCTTTGGGCAGAGCTCCGGTTTTGGTATCGGGGGAGAAAACAAAGGAATTCTGCATGCAGTCAAGAATTGGGATTCCTATACCATCACTCGTTTGCCAATCGGCCACGCAGTGAGCGCGACTCCCATGCAAGTGCATTGCGCAATGGGCGCGGTGGCGAACGAGGGGGTTCTCATGAAGCCTCAGGTGGTACGTCGCATATACGATCAAGAAGGCAAGACGGTTGTGCCTTTCCGACCAGTCTCACGCAGGCGAGTTTTATCTCGTAAGGCGGCCGCCAAATTGACGGTAGCGTTGACGGACGTGGTTTCCGCAGAAGGCACGGCTCGAAGAGCGATTGTACCGGGGTTTAACGTGGCCGGGAAGACGGGCACTACGAAGAAACTGGTCGACGGGCAGTATTCCAATCAAAAACACGTTGCCTCCTTCTCCGGATTTTTGCCTGCAGAGAGCCCTCGCATCGTGATCACCGTTGTGGTGGACGAACCCATTGTCAAGGGGGTTGGGTATGGTGGCATCGTAGCCGCGCCTTCCTTTCAAACCATCGCCGAGGAATTGGTTGCTTACCTGGGAATTGAACCCAAGGAAACTGCCAATGCTTCATCCAATAATCGTTCCGGGAAAATCCTGACGATGACAAACTCGCAATGAAAAGCAACCAAGCCAAACTGCCAAAACAAAATGAATCCGTATGTGATTCATCTGAAGAACGCAAGGCGGGCATACCACTCGCGCGGTTAATGCCCGAAGTCGGCGTGAGAGAAGTTCATGGAATCCGAGATTCTCGAGTTCTGGACTTGGTAACGGACAGTCGTCGCGTAGTTCCCGGTTCGTTGTTCTTTGCCTTGGAGGGCTTACGTTCCGATGGCAACGATTACGTGGAGGAGGCGATCAAGAGAGGCGCAGTTGGAGTGGTGTCCAAACGGTCGCATCCCGCTGGCAATGGTTTTTCCTCAATTCAAGTGGATGATCCGAGGCGGGCCTTGGCTAGATTCTCCCGCAGGTTTCATTTCTTTCCAGACAGGGAACTTGCCCTGGCTGGAGTTACGGGTACCAATGGCAAAACCACGGTTTCTTCTTTGGTGAGACATCTCCTGCAGCGAGATAGTTCCCCGGTCGGGATGATTGGAACAGTTCGTTATGAGCTAGGTGATAGGGCTTTGCCCTCCTACAAGACGACGCCTGAATCCGCAGATCTATATTCCATGCTGCGTAAAATGCGAGCTTCCGGTTGTTCGGAGGCAGTGATGGAGGTTAGCTCCCATGGAATCGATCAGAATCGAGTGAACGGGCTTAACCTTGCCGTGGCCGCCTTCTTGAACCTCAGCCAAGATCATCTCGATTATCATGATTCCATGGAGCAGTATTTCCGAACCAAGTGCCGAATCTTCAATGGTACGAATGGCTCTCTGCCATCGGTCGGAGTAGTCAATGCGGATTGCCCTTGGGGTCGACGTTTGATTGAGGAAGTTCCTCCACAGGTGCGTTTGCTTACCTTTGGAGAGTCTCTGGACGCCGATTTTAGAGCACGAGACATTAAACTCTCACAAGATGGCGCCGAATTCCTGATCGAATGTTCTCAAGGCACGTTTGAAATCGCGAGCCCTCTTCTCGGCCGCTACAACGTTTCGAACGTTTTGGCCGCTTTCGCCATAGCATTGGCTTTGGGGCAACCAGTGAAGGACTCGGTGGAGATCATAGGTTCATTCATCGGTGTGGATGGTAGAATGGAGGTAGTGGACGAAGGCCAACCTTACAGTGTATTGGTTGATTACGCTCATACTCCGGATGCATTGGGCAATGCCTTGCAAATGCTCAGGGAGTTTACACCCGGATGTTTGCAAGTGGTATTCGGCTGTGGGGGAGACAGGGATCGGACGAAGCGTTCTCTTATGACGGAGATTGCCTGTGGCTTAGCCGATTTGGCATGGGCGACTGCGGACAATCCTAGAACGGAGAAGCAGGACAGGATCTTCAGGGATATGCGAAAAGGGGTAACCGATTCGTCCAAGATTTCCTTTGTTTCCGATCGTAGAAGAGCCATCAGCAAAGCCTTGGATCAGGCCAATAACGGAGATTGTGTTCTCATTGCCGGCAAAGGGCATGAGACTTTTCAGGAAATCAACAGTGTGGCGCTTCCTTTCGACGATCGAGAAGTGGCCAGCGAGTTGTTGCGCAACAAACGGGAAAATTGGGGAAATAGCTGATGGCGATCTTTTGTCCCCAAGACCTGAAGAATTGGACCGGTGGTTCTTGGAACCGTGACGGCGGTGTGGTGGGTATAAATGGTTTTTCCCAAGATTCCAGGCGCCTGCGTTCTGGCAACATGTTCGTGGCCTTGAACACGGAAAAACAAGACGGACATGATTACTTGTGTCACGCCAAGGAAAAAGGCGCTTCTTCCGCTTTGGTGGAGCGCTGGATCGATTCAAGCGATTTGCCCCAACTGAAGGTTCCGGATTGCGAAGAGGCGTTTCTCAGCATGGGACGAGGGCACAGGTTGCGTTTCCGGGGACAGGTCATCGGGATTTCCGGGACTTGTGGCAAGACCTCCACCAAAGATACCTTGCAACTACTTCTTGACTCAAGGACTTGTCATGCCACCTCGGGGAATTTCAATAATTTGATCGGGGTTCCTCTCACCTTGTTGCAATTGGACTTGGACAATCACAAACACGCTGTCGTCGAAGCGGGGATCAACCAAGTTGGTGAGATGCGCAGATTGGCTTCCGCAATTGTTCCGGACTTGGCCGTCATCACCATGATCGGGCCAGGACATTTGGAAGGTTTGGGTTCCGTTGAGAAAGTTGCCTTGGAAAAGGCTCGCTTGTTCGAGGACTCTAAAACGGAAGTAATCGCCGTTTTTCCTGAAAGTTGTCTTGAGCATGAGCCTTTTGCCGGATTCAGAGGGAAAAAATTGGTTTTAAGACGCGACTCCGTGGAAAAAGAGCCGGATGAAGGCATGATTATTTTCGATGCGTCGACTGAAACAGACCAAACCGGGGACACCGCGTCGCTAAGGCTTAGGCGGCGCGGTTACCCGGTGGCTCATTTTCCTATTCCCGTCCTGAGCCCGGGCATGACTGTGAATTTGGCTCTGGCCGTGGCTACCGCTTTGGAAATCGGAGTCGACGAGGAGGATGCTAGGCAGCGCCTTGCAAGCCAAAGCCCTTCTTTTTTGCGAGGGCAGCGTTTGGAATTGGGTGAGCGTACGTTTTTCGTTGATTGTTATAATGCCAATCCTGCTTCCATGGCGGATTCCTTGTCTTTCTTTCATCGATTTTCAGGAATGAAACCACGACTCTACGTTATTGGTGGCATGGAAGAATTAGGAAGTGACAGCGAACGGTTTCATCGTGAATTAGGTCAAAGCTTACCTTTGAGGTCAGATGATCGATTGGTTCTGGTTGGCGAGTCCGCTCGTCCCGTCCAAGACGGTATGGACGATCTGGACCGAGTGGATTTTTTCAACTCGGTCGAGGAAGCTCGCTCTCTAGTGGATGAATTCAAGGGCGCGGTCTTTTTAAAGGGAAGCAGGGAGCATCGTCTCGAGCTACTAGTTCCCGCTGTTGGAGAGGATCATTCAAATGAACGACAATGCTGACTTATCTCCAACAGTTCGAAGAAGTTTTCGGCCCTTTTCGGCTCTTTCAGTACATTACCTTTCGGGCAATGCTTGCGGGTGGCACAGCAATGATTCTGGGTTTTCTGGTCGGGCCTTGGTTATTCCGCAAATTGCGGCGTTGGAAGGTATCCCAGGCCTTTCGCGATCAGGAAGAAGTCGGCGATCTGGCCGAATTGCACGAAAGCAAGCAAAGCACTCCCACCATGGGAGGCTTCATGATTTTCATTGCAGTGGTAGGATCCGTTTTGCTTTGGGCGAAACTCAACGTTTACGTCCTAACCGCCTTGGCCGCCTACGTCATTCTCACGGCAACCGGTTTTCTCGACGATTACTTGAAAGTAAGCAAGCAGGACAGC
Source organism: Opitutia bacterium (assembly GCA_002721705.1). Lineage (GTDB taxonomy): Bacteria > Verrucomicrobiota > Verrucomicrobiia > Opitutales > Seribacteraceae > UBA2993. The sequence continues at coordinate 42,331 of PBLJ01000016.1, read as the reverse complement.
GGCGGCCTGTCCGGGCGTTGGAAACTGGTTTTGCAAGGGTTGGCTACCATGGTTGTCATTCTGATGCTTTCACATGGAATGGGGAATTCCCTGGGAAGCGAAGAACAAATGAGAGAGCTCTGGGTACCATTTCAGAAAGATCCGCTGGTGGAGTCGATGTCTCTGGTGGTAGTTTTCGTATTTTTCTTCCTCGTGCTTTGCGGATCAAGCAACGCAATCAACTTGACCGATGGTTTGGATGGTTTGGCGATCGGTTGCACCGTCACGGTGGCTCTTGCCTTTGGCATACTTGCATATGTGTCGGGACACAAGGAAATCGCCGCTTACTTGGCCGTCAGTTACGCTCCCGGCACAGGAGAATTGGCCGTTGTTTGTTCAGCTTTGTTGGGCGGAGGGTTGGCGTTTTTGTGGTACAACTCGCATCCTGCGGAGGTTTTTATGGGGGATACGGGGTCGTTGGCGATCGGAGGATTGATCGGAGTAATCGCGCTCCTCATACATCAGCCTTTCACCTTGGTGATCGTGGGCGGAATATTCGTTTGGGAAGCCGCTTCAGTTATCGTGCAAGTTGCTTCATTCAAAATGACAGGGAAGCGGGTCTTCCTGATGTCACCAATTCATCACCATTTCGAGCTCAAAGGTTGGCACGAAAACAAGGTGGTCATCCGGTTCTGGATTCTCTCGCTTGTATTCGCAATAGCGGGATTGGCCACCTTGAAGCTACGTTGAGATGAAGGGAGAAAGCGAGAGAGTCCAATTCGCTCACCACTATCCCGTCGCCGTTTTCGGCGGCGGGGTAAGTGGTCGAGCTGCAGCTCGCTTGGCCCGTTCCCTCGGTGCGGAAGTCCAAGTTTACGACCAAAGGAAGGGCTCGGTTTTTGGCCGCGAGGAGGTGGAGCGAACTGGATTGGTTGTCACCAGTCCCGGATTTCATCGCGATCATCCTTGGATTGTACTGGCCCGAAAAGCTGGTTGTATGATCATGGGAGAATTGGATTTCGCGTCCCTTTTCTGGTTTGGACGAATCATTGCAGTGACTGGTTCGAACGGCAAAACTACGGTGACCGAGTTTCTGACGAAGGTCTTGCGTGAATCAAACCTCGATGCCGTGGCCGCTGGAAACATTGGATATCCTCTTTCAACAGCGGCCTTGGAACATGACTCGATTGATGCGGTGGCGGTTTGCGAGGTAAGTTCTTTTCAGGCGGAATCTCTCGAACTGCTACGACCGGCTTCCGTTCTTTGGACCAGTTTCTCGGAAGATCATCTTGATCGTCATGCAAACATGCAGGAGTATTTCAAGGCCAAGGCAAGATTAACCGACTTAGCCGCCTCTGATTCCGTTTTCTTGGGAGCGGGCGTGTCGGAAGCGGGGCGTTCCTTGGGTGTCCCTTTTCCCAAGAGAACTTATCATGTATCCGAGAACCAAGTGTCCGATTGCGTAATCCCCAAGGATTCTCCTTTCAACCTAGGACCTCAAAAGGGAAATTACGCTCTGGTCCGTGCTTACTGCAGGTCTCTTGGCATTGAGGATGAGGCGGTGGAACGAGCTGCAAGCGGCTTTCATTTGCCGGGGCACCGCCTTTCCCAACCTTGGAAAGTAGGAGACGTGTCTTTTTGGAATGACTCGAAAGCGACGAATTTCGGAGCCACGGTAGCAGCATGCCGACATTTCGCGGAGAAAACCTTTTGGATTGGAGGTGGCCAATCGAAAGGGGGCGATTTGTCCTGCTTCTGCAAACGCATGAAGCAATTGGTGCGAAAGGCATACTTGATAGGGTCCAATGCCCAAAACATGAAAAACATGTTTTCGAAATGGGGCACGCCCGCCACGGTTTTCGCCACTTTGAACGATGCCGTCAAACAAGCGTTCCACGAGGCGAAGGGGAAAACCAACGTCTTGTTCAGTCCAGGTTTTGCGAGCTTCGACCAGTTCAGGGGCTTCGAAGATCGTGGGAAATGTTTCGAACAAGCGGTTTTAGATTTGAAGAATAGCTTTGAAGCCACTACCAGACCATTGATCGCGTGAATCCACCATTTTTATCACAACAAAGGAAAACACCATGAAGTTAACCAAGATATTTGGTATCGTGCTCTCGTTGCACGTTGCTGTAATCCTGCTCGTTATGTTCCAGCCAGGTTGTCAAACCACCCCAAACGGTGGCGGCGAAGGACCCGCTGAAGATGCATTCAACGCACCTCCGGAAGACGGCGATACAGGAGGGGAAGGTTTGGCTGAAACCCCTGATGAAGAACGGCATCGGACATCACCAACGCCACCCGAAGGAGCTTTTGTTCCCACCGAGCCGGTTGACTCTCCTGACGCAAGCGGAGGATTGAAAACCTACACTGTGGTCAGCGGAGATGGCTTGGAATCGATTGCAAAACGGCACGGCACGACTTTGGAACGTTTGCTGGAAATCAACAACATCCCGGAGCGTGAGAAGAATAAATTGAGCATTGGTCAGGAGCTCCTCGTTCCCGGCGCCGCGGGTTCCAGTTCGGGTTCCGGCGATACGACGATCATCAAGCCCGAGGATCCCGAGCCCAATCCCACTCCCGTCACTCCCGTCAGGGACGTTCACGTCGTGGAGTCCGGAGACACTCTCTCAAAGATTGCCGGGACTTACGGCGTTTCAGTGAGCGCTCTCAAGGTGAAGAACAACCTACAAGGCGACCTCATACAAATCGGCCAACGCTTGCTCATACCGGTTCCTTCCTCGGCCGTCGTTCCAGTACCCGAGGATCCCCCTGCCGATACTTCCGTTGCCGGACAAGTGGTACATGTGGTTAAGTCAGGAGACAATTACACGAGAATTGCCAATCGTTACGGTGTGACAGTGGCCGACCTCGAGGAATGGAATCCGAATGCGAAACCCAATAGTTTGCAGCTCGGACAAAAATTGATCGTGAAAGCCCCTTCTTCGCCTCCTCCTTCCAAAGTGGATGATGATGATTCCTCGGACGGTGCAGGAAAAGAAGAAGAATCCATTGATTCCTTGTTCAACAAACCTCCCGTGGTTCCCTTGCCTTCCAAAGAAGAAGAGTGATCGAACTGCCAAGACATGCCTTTAGATGAACGAAGGAAACACAGGCGGCCTCAAGGTCCGCACGAATGCCTCTTCTTGGGTATTGATCACCGCAATTGCCTTCGTCCTCACCTTGTTCGGGTTGGTCATGCTCTTCAGCGCGGCTCAATCGGTTTTTCACGGAGCTTACGTCATGCTGGCCAAGCAAGCCGTTTGGACCGTTCTCGCGTTCATCGGATTTCTAGTAGCCGCTCGCGTTCCCCTCGATATGCTCCGGCGTTATTCCTGGGTTCTATACGGCGTTTCCTTGCTCGGGTTGATATTGATTCTAATTCCAGGGATTGGAGTGAAGGTGAACGGAGCTCAGCGTTGGCTGGGTTTCGGTCCGGTGCGACTACAAGTTTCGGAATTCGCGAAGATCGGTTTGGTTTTGGCCATGGCGCATTTCATGTCTTCGCATCAGCGCGAGATAAAAACCTTTCTGAAGGGATTTTTGGTTCCTTGTTGTCTGATCGGAGGGGTCTGCGGTCTGGTCATGCTGCAACCGGATTTTGGAACCACCCTGCTGATTGCGACCGTCGGCTTGATCATGCTCTATCAAGCGGGAGCCAATTTGTACTACCTCGTTCCATCGGCCACCTTGGGGGCAGGAGCTTTTTCGGCCCTTGTTTATCTGGATCCCGTTCGCCTGCGCCGAGTCACTGCTTTTCTCGACGTCGAGGCGAACCTGAACGATGGAGCCTATCAACTTTGGCAGGGAATCCTGGCTTTTGGAGCGGGCGGCATGAATGGAGTGGGGCTTGGTCGAGGGCGGCAGCAACTCTCTTTTCTGCCCGAAGCCCACACGGATTTTATCTTTGCAGTCATTGGCGAGGAGCTTGGCTTACTATGCACAGGCGGGGTCGTCCTCTTGTTCCTAGTGGTTTTCCTGGTCGTGTCTTGGCATGCCCGCAATGCGCCGCGTTTGTTCGATTTTCTTTTGCTCCAAGGCTCGCTCATGGCGATAACCTTGCAAGCATTGATAAACGTGGGAGTGGTAACGGGATGTTTACCCACCAAAGGGATGTCGCTCCCCTTCATCAGCTACGGAGGGTCAAACCTCGTGGTGGTGTTCTGTTTCGTGGGGTTCATTGTGAACGTTTTACGGTCTTGGAATCGGCCGACTCTTCCAACGGTTAGGGAAATATGAGCAACATGGTCATAGCCTGCGGTGGTACTGGCGGACATTTGGCTCCAGGGATTTCCTTGGCTCAAACCATGGAGGAGCGAGGACATCCATGCTGGCTTTTCATCAGCCGCAAGAAAGTTGACCTTCGCCTCTCCGAAAAATACGCCGACCTTTCCTTCGTTCAAGTCAATGGAGTTCCGTTTTCAAGAAATCCGATCAAGTTCGCCTTGTTCGCCAAGGAACTCGCCCAAGGGATTCTTTTCTCCATGCGATTTTTTCGCAAGGCGGGCATCGATTGCGTCTTTGGTTTTGGTGGGTATTCTTCGGTTGCTCCCGTACTTGCCGCCAAGATTCGTGGAATCCCTTATTTTCTTCACGAGGCCAACAGGGGAGTCGGCAAGACTACCAAAGCCTTGGCTCGTGGTTCGGCTCGTACCTATTTGCCAGAAGGCGTACGCGTCGAGAAACTGACGCCTCGACGCGTTCGAGCTTGTGGGTATCCCGTGCGAAGGGAAATTCGCCGCATGTCTCGAGGGCAAGCCCGCCAAAAGCTAGGCGTTCGCTCGGATGAACGCCTTTTGGTAATCCTTGGTGGCAGCCAAGGCGCCGCATCTCTCAATAATTGGGTGAAGAGAAACATGGAGCAACTGGCATCCGAGAGTATCAGCGTATATGCAATCACGGGACAAAATAACGAAAGTGAAGGAGTGGTCGAGCTGAACGGTCCCTCGCGAAAGGTAAAAATGCGTTTCGTTCCGTTTTGCGATGATATGGCCGCTTTGCTTTCCAGCGCCGACGTCGTGGTGTCCCGAGCCGGCGCCGGCGCCATTGCGGAGATTACCCGTTGTCGCGTTCCCTCGATCTTGATACCTTACCCTTACGCAGCTGATGATCACCAACGACTGAACGCTGGTTTCATGGAGAGCAAGGGAGCAGCTATCGTCTGCCAAGACTCCAATCTGGACAACCTATTCGAAGAGGTTCGCGAGCTCATGTTCAATCATGATTTACAAGGAATTTTGCGACGAAATCTAGACCATGCCGAGAAGGGAGAACCATTGGCTTTCCTCGCAAGGGACATCGATGATTTTTTTCGAGAAAAGGAAGGTAAAAGGGAGAACTCGGTTTCTGGATTCGCGCCGACTTTAGGATGATGCGTAAGTGAGTAGACGAATTTTGACGTTGGGAGCTGGAGGCGCGGGGATGACCCCGTTGTCCCTTTATTTGCATGAATCGGGTTGCAAGGTCGATGCCTACGACGATGCGTTTCGCCAACCCATTCGAGAACTCCTTCTTTCAAGGGGCGTACGCTTGCCAGACAGCCCGATCCTTCCCGCCGACCTGGACCAAGTTGTTTTTTCCACCGCCATAAAGGACAGCCATCCGCTTCTTTCGCAAGCGCTTGAGAAAGGAGTCGCGGTGTCTCGTCGTGGAGAAGCCTTGGCGGGCATTCTTCAGGACAAGAAACTGGTTGCCGTCGTTGGAAGCCATGGGAAAACCACCACCGCCGCGATGTTGGTGCATCTATTGGGTTTTATCGATCTACCATTCGGTTACTTGGTAGGTGGTTGGTTTCGCGAAGGTCTTCCCCCCGCTCGTTGGTCCCAAGGTGAATGGGTGGTGGCGGAAGTCGATGAAAGCGATGGAAGCATCGAGGCTTTCAGTCCCGAAATTACAGTGGCCCTCAATTGCGATTGGGATCACGTCGACCTTTATAATGGCGTGGATGAGCTTCAGGCTGCTTTTGGGCGTCTCTTTGCCAGGACGAAAAGTAAAGTGATAGTTCGGCAAGGCCATGCCTTGGAGCAATTGGCGCGTGTCACGGCCACTTGTGAAATCGAAACTTTTGGACCAGACGGTGATTTCGACGCGAGCGTGAAGGACGTTTCTCCTGAATTGATCATTCGGCGACCCAGCAACAAACGAAACGTTACCGAACTTGTTCGGGCCATGGGTGAATTCAATGGCTGGAATGCAATAGCGGCTTTGGCTGCCTGCCAAGCAATTGGCGATGAAGCGCCCCTTGGCCGTTTGAGGTCATTCCCCGGTTTGCAGCGTAGGCAAGTTGTACTTCATGAAACTAGTCAACGAGTGATCATGGAAGATTACGCCCATCATCCGACCGAATTGCAGGCGGTGTTGAATGGTTTCCGCAGCCAGTGGCCCAATCATGCAACGACGGTCGTCTTTCAACCTCATCGCTTTTCTCGACAAGAGGGATTGCGCGAATCTTTCGCAAAGGTTTTGTCGCAGGTGGATCAGTTACACCTCTTACCCACCTATGGGGCGGGTGAGACGCCAACTGAGGATGGGCGTCCCGAAGGTTTGCTCGCCTTGCTTCCTGCCCGATTGAGAGGAACCCAAGTGCATCATAGTTTTTCGGAATTGCGGCAAGCAATCGGCAACCAGAAGAATCCCAATGGAGTACTCTTTCTGGGCGCAGGAGATATTGAGCGTCATGCGGCTGCTTTCGCCCACTTGGAGGAAACGAAAGGGGATCTCTGGCTCGCCTTCGCCTACTATTTGCGTGATCGGTTGTCGAATGCTGCTGAGCTGCGGATGAATGAACCTCTTTCTGAAAAGACCACGCTGAGAGTCGGCGGGAAGGCCAGGCTTTATTGCGAACCGGCTGGCGCCGAAGACCTGAGAGAGCTTATTTTAGCGGTTCGTTTATTCGGCTTGCCTCTTTTTGCCTTGGGGCGAGGTTCCAATTTGATCGTGCCGGCGGAAGGTTACGAGGGAGTGGTTTTTTGCATGAGGGGCAAGGGTTGGCGCGAAGTCGAGATGGCTCGGGCAGATGCTTTGATGGTAGGTTCCGGCGTTCGGTTAAAGGAAATCTGCTTGTTCGCCGCCAGCCAAGGCTTGGAGGGTTTTGAATTTCTGGAAGGTATTCCTGGGTCCTTGGGGGGAGCTTTGCGCATGAATGCGGGAGCAATGGGAGGAACGATTTTCGATTTGGTTGAGAATGTGACCGTTATGACGTCCCAAGGTGAGCGTCGCGAAATGTTGAGGGATGAGTTTGACGCTCGTTATCGTGAATGTCCGGAATTGGAAGCAGCTTTCGTTCTGAACGCCACTTTGCGTTCACGTTCCAAGGCGACCAAGGGTCAAATCCTGGACCGTCTCCGCAGTTTTTCCAAGATTCGTAACGAATCGCAACCGAGAGAAGCGAGCGCAGGTTGCATTTTTCGTAACCCTGGAGGTCAATCAGCCGGTAGGTTGATTGACGAGGAAGGGTTGAAGGGCTTTCGCGTCGGCGCGGCGGAGGTCTCGCGGAAGCACGGAAACTTTATCGTTAATCGTGGTGGAGCCACTACGGAAGACGTGTTGTCGCTCATACGATTGGTGCGTGGCAAGGTAAAGGAAACGAGAGGGATCGAGCTCGTGCCTGAGGTGAAATTGATGGGGAAATCATGGGAGGAAGCACTCGAAGCGAACCAGTGATCGCTGTCCTTTCCGGAGGAGTCGGAGAGGAGCGCGAAGTATCCCTTGCCACGGGCAAGGCGGTTGCCGCTGCCCTGGAAAACCTCCATAGCGTTGATCTGCTTGAACTGAACGAGGCTGCACCGCCGGAAACGTTGGATGGCCAACGAATGGTGGTGTTTCCAGCTATTCATGGTACCTTTGGTGAGGATGGTGAGTTGCAGTCCATTCTCGAGGACCGAGGCATAGAATATGCAGGCAGCGGGGTTGTGGCCAGTCGTCTATGCATGGACAAGCAGAGGACGAAGGAAGTCGTGGAGAGCTCAGGCATCTTGGTTCCACGAAGCATGGTGTTCGAGCAATCGACTTTCGTGAAAGTTGATCGAGTCGTTCAAACTTTGGGAAATCACTTGGTGGTCAAACCCATGGATCAAGGTAGTAGCGTTTCTCTCAACTTGGTGGAGGGAGAAGCTCAATTGCGTGAATCAATCGATCCCCTGCCTCCAGGTAATTGGATGATCGAAAAACGAATTTTCGGCAGAGAGCTCACGGTGGGGGTCTTGCATGGCAAATCACTCGGAGTGGTCGAGGTAATTCCCAAAGGCGGGGTTTACGACTACAAACATAAATACGTAGCCGGTTCGACGGAGTATCTTTATCCTGCCGAGTTGCCTTCCGAGATGGAGGCCGAAGTGCGTGACGCCGCGGAAAAGGCTTTTGCCGTATGCGGATGCAGGGATTTCGCCCGGGTGGACTTTATCGCTACCGAGGCAGGGGAATGTTATTTTCTCGAGATCAATACCATTCCCGGTTTGACCGAGACCAGCCTGTTGCCAAAGAGCGCTTCTTGCGCCGGTTACGATTTCGATCATCTCGTCAACGAGTTGGTGGCGCCTACCATCCAACGATTTCACAACAAGATCGCTTTGGAACGAAACTAATGGCCAAGAGCAAACCAAGAAAACGTACTTGGAAGGACGTTGATCAGAAAGTTGGTCGGCGACCTACAAGTCCACTTGCCCTTCGGCGTAAGCTAATCCGCGTGGCTCGAGGCGTAGGCTTGGTCTTGTGTTTCGCAAGCTTGGTGGCCCTGGCATGGTTTGGCCCCAAATGGTATGCGGAACAAGGCCAAGCGATCGACCTCACCGGTCCTTCACAAGCCATGGCCAAGCTCGAGTTCGTCAGCGATGGGGAGCTTGACGCTGTTTGGTTCACTCAATGGAATCCAATACCTCAAGGCACTTCCTTGATGGAAGTTGATATCCAAGCGTTGAGGCAATCCTTGGAAGCCATCGGGCAAATTCAATCGGCCGATGTGAAGCGTTTTTTCCCCGATACCCTACACGTCGAGGTGAAGGAACGTCGCCCCGTCATGCGATTGAATACTTGTCGACCCGACGAAGAACAAGTGGAGCATTTGGTCTCGAACGAAGGTTTTGTTTTCGCTCCCATCAATTTCAAGCCTACCTTGCTCTCAAATCTGCCCCATCTCACCATTGATTCGTCTCGCTTGGTTGAGATCGACGAGGGGTTCGAGTTGATCGAGGGGGTTGCCGAGGTGACCCAGCTTCTCGACCTCGCTCGTCGAAACTATCCCGCCCTTTACCGTGATTGGAAGATCGTGTCCTTTGAACGACTGGGGCCAGCTTACAAAGACGATCTTGGAGCCCATGTATTGATCCAGTCCGAAAAGATAAGGAAAATCCGATTCTCCCCTCATGATTTCCCAGAGCAAATGCGTCGTTTAAAATATCTCATGCATGAACCCGACGTCCAACGATCCATGCCAATCGAGAATATAGACTTGTCCTTGGGTGAATGGGTTTTCGTGCAGACGAATTAAAAACAATATGAACAAGATCATTGCCGCAGTTGAAATCGGAACTTCGAAAATGAAGGTGCTCCTTGGTGAGATAAGAAGCCAGCAGGCCCTCAACGTCGTTGGTTTCGGATCCATAGAATCCTTTGGAGTCAAAAAGGGCGAACTCGTCAATTTCAAGGTTGCAAGTGAACAGGTTCATCTTGCCATTGACTTGGCGGAAAAAAGCGCCGGCGTTCAAGCCGAGGAAGTTTATCTATCCGTTACGGGAAGTCACCTCGGCGGTTCCTTCAACCTCGGCTCCGCGCGTGTCAGTTCAGCCGACAACGTTGTCGTTCGCAACGATGTGGCGAGGGCCATTGAAGAGGCCAAGCGCAAGGAATTGCTGGATGACCGAATCTACGTGCATTTTATTCAAAACCCCTTTCATTTGGATGGAAGACCAGTTGAAGATCCCTTGAATTTGCAGGGAAGTCTCCTAGAGGTTGGGTATTGGTCGGTTGACGGTGATGAGAAAGTGATCAAGGATCTTCTGCACGTCATCAATGGCTACGGCTTGGAGGTGGGGCACGTAATCGCCTCTTCTCTGGCTTCCGGAGAGATTGCCACGTCGCGAGCGGATCGCAAGGCGGGAGCCTTGGTTATTGATTTTGGAGCAGGCGCCACGGATTACGTCCTTTACCGAGATGGTTGTGCCGCGAAGACAGGAGTGGTTCCCATTGGAGGGGATCATCTGACGAATGACATAAGCATGGGACTGCGAGTGGATGAACGACATGCCGAGAGCCTGAAGAAGGAGCATGGGCGGGCTTTCTGTGGAGAGGAAGACGATGATTTGCGAGTTTGGCTCATCGGCAACAAGATGATTGGCGATCGAGACGTTTCAAGGAAAGCCATTCGGCAAGTCGTTGCAGCAAGAGTGGAGGAACTTTTTCAAATTCTCGCTGAAGAGCTGGAAGGTTATCTCGAACCGGACCATCTTGGTTCAGGAATTCATCTTACCGGAGGAGGTTCTCTTTTGCCCGGAATTACCGAGGTGGCTTCTTCCGCTCTGGGTTTACCGGCCAAGCGAGCCGAGTTGCCCACGGGGATAGTAGAGGAATTGCGGAACCCAGAGTTTGCAACCGTCTTGGGTCTGCTTCACTTTGGCCTGACCGGACAATCACAGGTCAACCCTGTTCGAAGCAAGGGGATAGGCCGAGCCTTGGCCAAGATTTTTGGTCGCTGAAATTATGAACCATCCAACAATTTATTTTTATGACTGAAGGATTCGACAGCGTAGATGACATGCTGCGCAACCAGTCTTCACCCGAGCGCATTCGCATCCGCGTCATCGGTGTAGGCGGCGCTGGCTGCAACTTGGCATCTGGATTGCGGCTTGATGGATTCGGAGAAGTTGCGACTGCCGGGGTCGATGCTGATACAAAATCCCTTTCGGAGTGCCTGACCTCCCAAAAGATTACGATCGGCAGACGCTATACTCGAGGGTTGGGAGCAGGTGGCGACGTTGCAGTTGGTGGGAAAATCATGGAGGAAGAGATTCAATGCGTTCGTCGTTTCGTCGAGGGTGCGGATTTGTTGTTCGTCTTGGCTGGCTTGGGTGGAGGCATCGGTTCGGGTGGAGCCCCGGTGATTGCCCAATGCGCCAAGGACGCCGGAGCGGTTGTCTTTTCATTCGTCACCACCCCGTTCAATTTTGAAAGCGAGGCTCGCCGTAGTGTTGCCGAGGATGCCCTGGTCGACCTCAGGAAAGCCAGCAACGCCGTTATTCCACTATCCAATGACCTTTTGTTGCAACATGCCACCGCCGACGAGTCCGTCCTCGAATGCTTTGCAACCTCCAATAGGTGGATCGGTCGAGGTGTTCGATCAATTTGCGAAATGCTTGACGGGTCTGGTTTGGTCTCGGTCGACTTCGCGGACCTCAAAGCCGCCTTTTCACGACGATCCGGCCGTACGCTTTTCGGCCTTGGCAGAGCGGAAGGAAAAGATGCCCTCGGCGATGCCCTGAAGGATTTGCTCCTGTGTCCGCTCTTGCACGTTCCAGATGCTTCGCGCTTGGCCGACACCCTCTTGATCAACGTAACGGGAGGTCCCGGGTTGAGCATGACCGCCGTAAATGAAGTGCTGAAGACTTTGCAGGAAAGATTCAAAAGTAAAGGAAGTATCGTCTTTGGAGCCTGCATTGACGAAAATATGCCCGATCAGGCAGAGATTTGCGTTATCGGCGCCTCGGATCTGGAGCCAAAGCCACCTGCTGCCGACGTTGCTCCTGGCCATGCCCCTGCCCTTAACTCTGCGGAAACTCGTTACGCCGCGGCTGTAGCTTCCGAGAAAGGGAAACCCCATGATTCAAAATTGCAAAGCCGCCCTAAAGTTCTACATGCGATGGAGCGATCCCAGAGTGAATTCAATTTCGTCGACCAAGAAAACCAACGTGGTTATTTCGACAAAACCGAGCGCAACGTTCATGGTGGCGAAGATCTGGACGTTCCGACTTATTTGCGTCGTGGAATTAAGATTGAGATTTAATAATCATCCAGGATTTCGTTTTCTCGTTTGCAAATTCTCAAGTGTCTTCACATAGAGGTCTCAACTTTCCATGAGAACTCGATACCCATCGAACCCTCTTCTTCTATCAAGTTTGGCCCTGCTGACTTCTTTTCTCTTCACCGCAGACCTTTCAGGATCCACCATGTATTTGGTTTCCGGCGTTGAAGGACAGGTTTCTGCGCGCCTTGCAGGCCGAGACCCATCTCCTCTGACCAAAGGCAGGTTTCTACCAAGAGGTGGCAGTGTTTCCACGGATCGCGGACAAGGCTTGGAATTAATAGGTAGTGGTTGGGCTATTCGCCTTGGCCAAGGCACAAGCTTTTCCCCAAGGGAAGGAGGACTGTTCTTGGAGCAAGGAGCTTTTCTGGCCAAGCCCATGCGAGAAACTTCCCAGTTGATATTGCAAACCTCATCAGCCGAACTCACCTTCTTGGGAACTGGTGCTTTCATCGGTGAAATCATAGAGTCAGGGAGGTTTTTAATCATTGGGCTGACTGGTGAAACCAACATGAAGTCCTTTTCGAATAATCGTCGCAGGCGCGCGAACCTCAAGCCCGGCCAAAGGGTAGAGTTGGCTGCGTCAGGTCGCTTCGGCAAGACCGTCGACTTGGATTTGGCCAAACTAGTCAACACTTCTCGATTGATCTCTTTGATGCCCCATACCACTTCCTTCAAGACACAACTGCAACGCGCCGTCAATAAGCAGCGGTCGACTTTGGACATTGGATCCAAGGGCCCGCAAGTAGACGTTTTGACAGGCCTTTCCTACGCGCCGCCCAAGAGCACCCTCGTGCAACGCGAAGAAATTACTACGAGCATTAACCAGCCTTTCGTTCATACCAAGGGATCTCCGGCGAACACTTCCGCCAAGGCAGTCGTGCAGAAAGCGACCAAAGAGAATTCCCCCAAAGACTATCCCTTGCCTTTCATTCCCGGACCGACTCCTCGTTTCCATGCTCCTCCCTTGCCGGAACCAACTTTGAAAGAAATTTTTTCCGAGCCTCCTACTAAATCCGCTACCCCCTTTCCCGGTCGCATTTTCAATCGTTAGATCAAACTCTTGCGAGACAGGCCTTGGTTGAACTTTGTGAGTTTTATCTTGGCAACTTGCCGGCTATTCATTGAATTATCTATTCCCCAAGCTTTTTAGCCCATGAATATGCCAAATTTCTCCTTGCTCGCCTCCTCCGGGACGGAAGTATATCATTACGGTTTGTTTTTCCTGATCATCGCCTTGGTGATCGGTGCGGCAACACGCCACTTCCTTCAAAAAGTCCCATTACCCTTCACGGTTCTGCTTTTGCTCATCGGCTTGGCCATGGGTGGACTGAATCGGGCCTATGGACCCCATGGTGGGTCACACGAGAGCGGACATGCCGGAGATCATCACCATGGATGGTTCCTTGAACACTGGCACAAACTAGTGGACACCTTGAGTGGAGCCATCACTTGGGGCGGTAACTTGGATGGACACCTTATCCTTTTCGTATTCTTGCCGATACTGATTTTCGAGGCTGGTTTCGCTTTAGACGTTCATACTTTCAAGAAATCGGTTGCGAACGCCTTTTACTTGGCGGGCCCGGGTATCGTCACGGCCACCCTGATGACTGGTACTTGCTTTGTGGGACTTGTCTTTGCCTTTGGTGGCCCCGATGGCGCCTTGGAGGAATGGAACGGGGGTGACGTGACCTCGTTTGTCTGGCTGGCTTCTTTGCTGTTTGGGGCGGTGGTCAGCGCCACCGACCCGGTCGCGGTGGTCGCCTTGCTCAAGGAATTGGGAGCCAGCAAGAAACTCGGCACCTTGATCGAAGGTGAATCACTTCTCAACGACGGTACTGCCATCGTAGCTTTCATGCTTCTGATCGGCGTGGTTACCGGAACCGCCTTTTTCGAGGGAACAGGCGGTTTCATACTCGATGCCACCATGGGCTTTGGGATCATCGGAGCAGGTGGAGCCGTATTGGGTGGGCTCTTGGGATTGATTGCCATCCTCTGGCTCAAGAAAGTCTTTAATGACGCCATGATCGAGATTACGGTGGTATTGGTTACGTCTTTCGCCGTTTTCTTCGTTTGCGAATTTTTCTTCCACATTTCCGGCGTACTCGGACTTGTTGCTTTAGGCATCGTGATGGCCGGGATCGGGGCGAAGCGAATCAGCCCGGAAGTCGCTCACTTCATGCACGAGTTCTGGGAGTTGGCGGCTTTTATCGCCAACGTTATCATCTTCATCGTGGTCGGGGTCGTCATTGCCCAAAATGTCACACCCCTGCCCATGGATTACCTTTTACTCGCCATCGTGTACTTGGCCATTCACGTCGTGCGCGCCACAAATATGTTGATTTTCTATCCGCTCATGAAGAAGGCGGGCTATGGCTTGCCGAAAAAAGATGCCATCGTTGTATGGTGGGGCGCTCTTCGCGGAGCCATTGGCTTGGCACTCGCCTTGGTGGTGTATAGCTACGAGTTTCATTACGAGATTGAACTCGAGTCGGGTGGAGAGAATTACGATCCCGCGGCCACAGCGATTGTAGCCGTACCCGCTGATAAGTACGATGAGCTCCCCCTTACCCTCAATTCGCCGACTGCCATTGAAGACGTTAAAAAGCTTTTGGAAAACCCTCAAGGCAACGAGGAGTGGAACAAGTTGGGGGCTACCGTGATAGGCACGGCAGAGGTTGATCATGGGGAAATTACCGGCATACATGCGTTGCCGATAGCCTCGCAGAAAGAGGCTCTCAAAATCAGGGAGAACCTCAAAGAAGACAAACTCAAGCTCATCGTCATTGGACAAGGCCAAAATGCGAATATTGCCAAGGCTTCGTTGGTCGGAATCTCGCAGCGAGTCCGCGACCAGTTCCTTTTCCTTATCTCCGGTATCGTGCTCCTTACCTTGCTGGTCAATGCAACTACCGTGAAACTGTTGGTAAACCGCTTGGGATTGACCAAGTTGCCGGCAGTCAAAAAATTGATGTTTTCCAATGCCACCGGCAACATAGCCAAAGGTTGCGAGCAGGAAATGGATTTGCTCAAGGGGGATCGTTTCCTGAGCGGAGCCAACTGGAGTTTGGTCCGCAATTATTTGCCTGAATCCGTGACCTATCCGCTGACCGCCGACGAGTTGGCTGGCATGGATACTTTGTCGGAAACCCGTCGACGCCTGCTCGAAAAGGAAAAAAGCAGCTACTGGGCTCAGTTCAAGTCAGGGGTCTTGGGTCCTCAAGCACTTGGTTTGCTGGACAACAACCTGAGCGAGTTTCTCGATTTACAAGGCAAGCCTCCGCTGAATGATCGTGATTATCTCGACAAGGTTTGCGGGCCATCTAAGTTGCTCGAGGCCCTCAAGGATTTACCGTTCTTCGGTAAGACTTTCATTGATCGGCTAACCGTTTCGTACGATGCCGCCAAGGCCTTCGTAGTTTCGCAGGACGAGGTGGGCAAACTGGTGGAGAGCCTGGCCTCCGACCTCGACGATAGTGGAGACCCCGATAAAGTCGCGAAGGTAGTCGAGTTACTCAAGGGTGAGATTTTGCAGAATCGTTTGCGTGGATTGAATTACGTTCGAGATATGCACGAGCTTTACCCGGAAGTGACGGTCGGCATCGAGACCAAGGATGCGATTCGATCCGTGCTCAATCATGAACGCGCCAGCGTCAAGAAGTTGCGAGGGGAGGGCGTTTTGGAAGCGGACGAAACGGAACGCATGGTCATTGCGGTGGAAGAGCGCATGAAGAAAGTGATGGAAAGTTCACTCGAACTACGCTTGCCCGAACCGGAAGAAGTGTTGCGAGAGGTCACTTGGGTCAAGGGGTTGCCCGATAGCGTGATTGCTCAAATCATACAGGCCTCCGAGCCGAAAAACTACAATTCCGGCGATCGCATCATGGAACAAGGGGGTGCTGGCGATGGCATGATCGTCATTACCCGCGGAAGCGTGAAGGTATCCATCGGTGATACGGTCGTGGATATCATGGGCAGAGGCGCGGTAATTGGTGAGATGTCCGTTTTGGCCGGTGTGCCTCGTACCGCGAACGTAGTGGCTGATTCCTCGGTTACCGCGTTGTGGTTGTCCACTTCCGCGATGCAACAGGTTATGGAGCAGTCGCCAGACTTGACCACGAGCTTGTGGAAGACGGCGGGCGCTCGATTCGCCGAAAACCTGCTTGGCTCCAGAGATCCCTACCGTGAATGGACCCAGTTGCGTCTTCGTCGTTGGCTGAACGAGGGAAGTGTTATATCTCCCACCGACAACGAGACAATTGACCTATATGGCAAGACCGCCGTGCTGATATCGGGGATGGTTCGTCTGCCAGGTCAAGATCAGCCAATGACGGCTCCCGTGTCCCTGGAAGTGGCATCCGCCACTTTCTCGAACCAAGCCAAGGTGTTCATACGTTCGGAATCATAGCCTTCCTCGTCCCTTTGTCCTGAATGGCGGAGAGGGCGGGATTCGAACCCGCGGTTGCGTTTCCACAACACAGCATTTCCAATGCTGCACAATCGGCCACTCTGTCACCTCTCCTCAACCGGCAGGGTTAGGCGTCAATCGATATTGGGAGCCAGTTTCCTAGTCAATCCCAAAGGGTCTTTCAAAGGTTTGTCCAAGAATTCACCTGCCTGATTATCAGGTGCTTCGCCCAATCTTTCACTTTATGTGATAGGCGTGTTGGTTTGGAGTTTACATGCGACTCCTTTCTTCCTATCTTCCCGCTCTTTAAATTTGGCTCAAATGACGGGTAAATCGATCGCTTACGACAGCAAGATAGAAGGGGAAATCGTTGTCACGAGACGCGATGCTGTAGTGAACTGGATTCGTCGACATTCGGTTTGGCCGATGCCAATGGGTCTTGCCTGTTGCGCCATCGAATTGATGTCTGCCGCCGGTCCTCGTTTCGACGTTTCGCGATTCGGGATGGAGGTCATGCGTTTTTCGCCCAGACAGGCGGATTGCATGATCGTGGCAGGCACCGTTACCTACAAAATGGCAGAGGTGGTGCGACGGATTTACGATCAGATGGGTGACCCCAAATGGGTCGTCGCCATGGGAGCCTGCGCTTCGACGGGTGGTATGTATAGATCGTACGCCGTGTTGCAGGGTGTGGACCGGATTTTGCCCGTTGACGTCTATGTCAGCGGCTGTCCTCCCAGACCGGAAGCCTTGCTGGACGCCATGATCAGTTTGCAGGACAAAATCGGCCATGAAAGCGCCACGGATCCAGTTGACGCTCAAAAGTCACTCGAACCAGTCTAATTGCGAGTGATGGACGAGGAATGGGCCAATCTACTTGAAGATCGTTACGATTTTCTTGCCCCTAGAAATTCGCGAGATTGCGTGGCTTTCGATTGCCCCACCGATTACCTTCTGGAGTTGTGCAAATCCCTACGGGATAAGGAGGGTTGTGATTTGTTGATGGACGTCACGGCCGTGGATTGGGGTGAAAATGCAACGCCTCGTTTTTCCACCCTTTACCACTTTTTCTCCTTGGCCCGCAAAACTTACCTACGCATCGCATGTGATTGCCAGGACGACTTGCAGCCCTCCATGCCTTCGGTTTCCAAACTCTACCCCGCTGCCGATTGGCACGAACGCGAGGTCTTCGACATGTTTGGCATTCATTTCATTGGTCATCCCAATTTGAAACGCATTTTGATGTGGGATGATTATCCCCATTTCCCTTTGCGAAAGGATTTTCCTTTGGCGGGAATCGAAACCGAGTTTCCAGCTGCGGACGTAGCTGAAGACACTGGCGTTTCCGTTCAGGCGGCCCCGATGATGGGAGGCCCATTCGTTGCGCCTGCCGAAGGACACGTGAGCAAGAGTGAACCTAGAGGGAAGGATCAAAGCTGGACCGAGGAATGCGACAAGCCGCGATGAGCAGGATCGAAGAAGTTTCCATTGGTGATGCGGCTTCCAGAAGCGCTGCAGCCGATGAAACGAAACCGGATCGCATGGCTTTGAACGTGGGGCCGTCTCACCCTACCACTCATGGAGTTTTGCGTCTCATCATGGAGTTGGATGGAGACGTCATCACCAAGTGCGATCCGGTCATCGGATACCTTCATCGAGGAGACGAGAAGATTGCGGAAAACATGACCTACAACCAGTTCGTCACTTTCACCGATCGCTTGGATTACATTTCACCCTTGGCCAATAACGTCGCCTATGCCTTGGCGGTCGAGTCTTTGGCGGATATAGAAATTCCGGAGCGTTGCCAAGCCATCCGTGCCCTGGTCTGTGAACTGGCTCGACTATCTAGTCACATGCTGGGGTTGGGTGTCTATGCCATGGACGCTGGCGCATGGACTCCTTTCTTTTATGCCTTCACTGAGCGTGAGAAACTCTACACTCTTTTCGAGGAGTTGACTGGGGCTCGTTTTACCACCAGTTATACTCGCATAGGAGGAGTGGTGAGGGACGTGCCTGATGGATGGTTGGGGCGAGTGAGCAAGTTTTGCGATGACTTGCCCAATACTTTGAGAGATTTCGACAAACTGCTCACCAGAAACCGCATCTTCCTCGAACGAACCGAGGGCATCGGTGTGATCTCACGCGAGGACGCCCTCGCTTATGGTTTGACAGGGCCTAATTTACGAGCATCCGGAGTCGATTTCGATTTGCGTAAAGATCGCCCTTATTGTGGCTACGAAAAATACGATTTCGAGGTACCAATAGGGACGACTGGGGATTGTTACGATCGTTATTTGGTGAGAATGGAGGAGGTCAGGCAAAGTGTTCACATTGTGCGACAAATCGTCGATTCCTTCCCAGACGGACTGTGGTATTCGGAGGAGGCCAAGAAGATATTCCCACCCCCTAAAGACAAAATTTTGACCAGCATGGAGGAATTGATCCAAAACTTCATGATTGTCACGGAGGGTCCCCAGATGCCAGAGGGCGAAGTCTATTTTGAAGCCGAAAACCCCAAAGGGGCGTTGGGTTTTTTCCTAGTCTCAAAGGGTGGGGGAGTACCCTACAGGTTAAAGATTCGAGCACCCAGTTTCTGCAACCTTAGTATCTTGGAGAAAATGCTTCCCGGTCACATGCTTACCGACGTCACGGTGATCTTGGGCAGTTTGGATTTCGTTATGGGCGAATGTGATCGATAAAGGTGCTTGGACGATGGAATTAAACAAGGAAACGAGGACGAGAATTCGCGAGGCGATCAAGCGCTATCCGATCAAGCGTAGCGCTGTCTTACCACTCCTTCACCTGGTTCAGGAAGACCAAGGCTATGTTTCCGACGAGGCCATCGAATGGATCGCTTCTCAGTTGGAACTGGAACCAATCAACGTCTATGAATTGTTGACCTTTTATCCAATGCTCAGGCGGAAGCCTCTGGGCAAGAAGCACGTCAGGGTATGTCGAACTTTGTCATGCGCCCTAAGAGGAGCTCATCGTACCTGCGCCACTTTGGAAACCGAATTGGACTGCAAGGAGGGCGATGTCTCGGAAGACGGAGAGTTCTCCCTTGAATACGTTGAATGCCAAGCATCTTGCGGAACCGGTCCGGTGGTGCTCGTCGATGAACTAACCTACGAAGAAGTGGAAGGAGAGAAAGCCTTGCGCTTCGCCCGTAGTCTCAAGGACAGAAACTTGGGCTCCGATCCTGATTTCATTAGTTACGAAGAGAAGGTCGAGGCTGGTCTTGGGGAACCCCATGAGAAAGCGCCACACTCCGCTCCCCGTGAAAAGAAAATCATTTTGCAGCATGCGGATGCGCGCGCTTACCGCAATGACCTGAAGACTTACTTGGCTAAGGATGGCTATGAAACACTGAAGAAAGCGGTGCGTCGTAAACCCGAGGATATCTGCGCCGAGGTCGAGGCCTCGGGAGTCCGAGGACGAGGAGGCGCGGGATTCCCTGCCGGCATGAAATGGAAGTTTCTTGATCGTCGATCGGGTAACCCCATCTATCTTATCTGCAATGCGGATGAATCGGAACCTGGCACTTTCAAGGATCGTCAAATCATCTACAAGGATCCCCATCAGTTGATAGAAGGCATGATGATCGCCGCTTATGCGATTCAAGCGAAACTGGCCTTCATCTATATCCGTGGCGAGTTCTTCGAGGGGGCTCGCATTTTGGAAAAGGCAATAGCGGATGCCAAGGCTCAGGGTTTTGTGGGCGAAAACGTCGCAGGATCCAAGTACTCCTGTGAAATCGTTGTTCACCGAGGAGCCGGCGCTTACATTTGCGGTGAGGAAACCGGACTCATAGAATCTCTTGAGGGAAAGCGTCCCTATCCTCGTATCAAGCCCCCTTTCTTTCCTGCAGCCCTCGGCTTGTATCAATGCCCGACAATCGTCAACAACGTCGAGACTCTCTGTAACGTGAAGCACATCGTGGACATGGGCGGAAACCGTTATTCAAAGCTCGGTCATGCAGGTAATACCGGTACGCGGATCTGGTGTGTTTCCGGTCAGGTGAAACGGCCAGGTTATTACGAGTTCCCCAACGGGGCAGTGACTCTTGGGGAAATCATTTACGACGTTTGCGGAGGCTTGTTGCCGGGCCGTACCCTAAAGGCCGTAATCCCTGGTGGATCTTCCGCCAAGGTGCTTCGAGCAGGTGAGCGGTTTCAAGGCAAACTCAAGAATGGAACCGCGTTTGATTGGGGAATCGAGGACGTGCCATTGGATTTTGACGGGCCCATGGCAGCCGGCTCGATGTCGGGGTCGGGGGGTATAATCGTCATGGATGATGGAGTCGACATGGTTGAGGCCCTAGCCAACGTATCCTATTTTTATGCCCACGAGAGTTGCGGGCAATGCACGCCATGTCGTGAAGGCTCTTTGTGGATGAAGAAGATTACTACTCGCATGACGCAAGGAGGAGCCCGCGTGGATGATCCCGACCTCTTGCTTTCCATCGCCAATCAAATTGAGGGTCGAACCATTTGCGCCTTTGGTGAGGCCTGCGCTTGGCCCGTGCAAAGCTTTGTATCCAAATTCAGGGAGGATTTCGACGCGAAGACCGATTCCTCCCCGGACGGCGCCCAATTGCCTTTTACTCCTGCCAGTGAGCCTGTGATCAAATGAGCGAAGAAAACAACACAGTGACGATCAACTTGGACGGAGACGACGTCCAGGTCACCGCTGGCGCGAATTTGATTGAGGCAGTTGCTCCTCATGGAAAGGAGATTCCTCACTATTGCTATCATCCCAAGCTCAGTGTCGTTGGCAATTGTCGCATGTGCCTAGTCGAAATGGGTATGCCGATGAAAGATCGCGCCACGGGCGAACCAATTTTAGATGAGAATGGGGAGGTGAAAATCGGATGGATGCCCAAGCCTGTCATAGGCTGTGGTACCAACGTTGCACCTGGCATGCACGTCAGGACGGATTCGGAATTAGTACACGATTGTCGTAATGGGGTGATGGAGTTTTTATTGGTCAATCACCCACTGGATTGTCCCATCTGCGATCAGGCTGGCGAGTGCGGCCTCCAGGAGTTCGCCTTGGACTATGGCCGAGGATACAGCCGATTCGTCGAAGAGAAGAACGTCAAGCCCAAGCAGGTGGAGTTAGGCCCAAGGGTTGTTTTGGACGACGAACGATGCATTCTTTGCTCTCGATGCATTCGCTTTTGCCAAGAAGTTGCCGATGACGACGTCTTGGGTTTCGTCGATCGAGGAAGTCACTCCACCTTGACCTGCTATCCTGGCAAGAGTTTGGAAAACAACTACTCTCTCAATACGGTCGATATTTGCCCTGTCGGAGCACTCACCAGCAAGGATTTTCGTTTTCGCATGAGGGCATGGTTTCTCAAGGAGACGCCCACAATCTGTTCAGAGAGCAGCGTGGGTTGCAACGCCACGGTTTCCAGTCGGGAAGGCGTGGTACACCGCATTACCCCAAGAAGAAACGACGCCGTGAACGATACTTGGATGACTGATAGCGGTCGGTCGCTCTACAAGGAAATAGACCATAAAGATCGGATTCGTAGCTTTCGGGTTGGGTCCAAGGAAGTATCCGTCAGCGAAGCATTGGAAGCGGCAACCAATTTGCTTGGTAGCTCGAAAGTGGCCTTGGTAGGATCTGGTTCATGTAGCGTGGAGGAACAATTTTCATTAAAGAAAATTTCTGATTACCTAGATGCTCCTACCTACTTGGCAGGCCACTTTGGAGAAGAGGACGGACTTCTTTTGTCCGCAGACCGAACACCCAACCTGCGTGGCGCTTTGGCTACTGGATTGATATCCAAGTACCCTTCCGACAACCTCAAGAGTTTGGGACGTCGTCTCGCCAAGGGTGAAATAAATACCCTCTTGTGCGTTCGCGAGGATCTGCTCGATGTCGGGTTGACTCCAACTCAGTTGAAAGGAGTGCGAATCGTTTATCTAGGCACTCTGGAAAACCAGACGAGTCGCATGGCCAAGGTGGTTTTACCGGCACTTACCACCTTCGAACGAAGCGGCTCATTCATAAACTTGCAATTTCGCTTGCAGAAGTTCCTCCAAGCGATTCCAGGTCCAGCAGGTACCCTGCCCGACGTCTTTCTCTTGAACCAATTATTGGCCGAGTTGCGCAAGGAGCCAGCGACTCCCTTTTCCATGGATGAGATCTGGACGGAAATGGGTAAACGGCGTGGTTCCATTCTAAAGGGATTCACTTTCGGAGAAATTCCTCTGGATGGAGTACTTTTGGACCCTGGGAAATTCCGCGCTTTTCCATACGTCGAACGCAAGAATTTGCATTTCAATCTTTCCGATTTCCGGAAAGGATCCAACACAAGCAGCCAACAGGCTACCTGATCGATTATGGATGTTGCATGGGAAATGTTTTTACTGAAGGTCTTTTATGGCATCTTGGCGCTTGTAGCCATTCTCACCTTCGCCGCCTATGCCGTCCTTGCGGAACGCAAGGTTTCGGCATGGATTCAAGGCCGCGTAGGCCCGAACCGCACGACGTTGCCCATTGTCGGAGATATTCCAATTCTTGGCCCATTCTTGAGATCGCTTGGTCTTTTTCAGCCCATGGCGGATGGATTGAAGTTTTTGTTCAAAGAGGAAATGTGCCCGGGGCAAGTGAATCGTTTCCATTACCATTTGGCACCCATATTGGCGCTGATTCCAGCCTTGAGTGTTTTGGCGGTAGTTCCTTTCGGTCAATACGTCGCTTCGACCGGAGCCGATCCTATACCATTGGTTTTAGCCGATTTGGATATTGGCATCTTATTGATTTTCGCGCTCTCCTCCTTGGGTGTTTACGGCATCGTTTTGGCGGGTTGGGCATCTAACAGCAAGTATCCCTTCCTCGGAGGCGTGCGCGCTTCCGCCCAGATGATATCATTTGAGTTGGCCATGGGGCTTTCCGTTCTACCAGTTTTCCTCTGGGTCAACGAACCCGGTTCCATCGGTGGTCTGAATTTAGCTCGAGTCGTGGACTGGCAGGACAATGGCTGGGGGATGATTTTCGTACAACCCGTTTCGGCATTGGTTTTTCTCGTTGCATTATTTGCCGAATCCAACCGATTGCCTTTCGATATGCCCGAATCCGAAACGGATTTAGTGGGCGGTTTCCATACCGAGTACGGAGCTTTCAAGTTTGGCCTTTTCTTTACTGCCGAATATGCTCACGTCATTGTGGGATCAGCCATTTTCGCACTCCTTTTTCTAGGTGGATGGCACTTCTTGCCAGGAGTCGAGGACCCTTGGCCCATCGGTTGGTCGGGAGCCGCGCTGTCTTTTCTTTGGTTTGCCCTCAAGACCTTCGCCATGAGCTTTTTGTTCATTTGGGTCCGATGGACCCTACCGCGATTTCGTTACGATCAAGTGATGAAATTGGGATGGGGCAAACTTCTCCCCCTCGCTCTGGGCAATCTTCTTTTGTACGCGGTGCTCGCATCTTGGATGGGATAACCAATACTTTTTTACTTCGATGGCCAAAACAAAGGTAATGGAACGGAAGCCCCTCAGTTGGGCGGAGCGGACATATTTGCCGCAGATCATCACCGGTCTGCTTACTACCTTCCGGAATCTCTTTCGTCCTAAGGTAACCTTGCAGTACCCGGATGAACGCCCTCGCATACCGAACGACTATCGTGGCGTTCCCACCTTGGTCAAGGATCCTAATGAACGCGAAAAATGCGTCTCTTGCCAATTATGTGAATTCGTCTGCCCGCCTAAAGCGATCCGCATTACTCCCGGGGCAATTTCAACCGAGGAAACCGATCGAACTCATGTCGAGAAAGCTCCCAAGGAATTTGAAATCAACATGCTTCGCTGCATCTACTGCGGATACTGCGAGGAGGTTTGTCCGGAAGAAGCAATCTTCCTGCAAGACATTTACTCGCTCAACGGATACACGCGGGAACAAATGCAATTCAACAAGGAAAAACTATATGAGTTGGGCGGCGTCTTGCCCGATCAGCATTTCAAATGGGACAAGAAACGCGCCGCTGCCGAAAAAATAGGTCTCGGTTCATCCTCTGATGAGGAAACTGAAGAAGAGTAGGGGATGAACGAGGAAATTCTATTCTACTTGTTTTCCACGCTTATGCTGTTTGGCGGTTCGGCTGTCGTTTTAAGCCGCAATCCCGTCAATGCAGCTCTTTACATGATCTTGGCGCTTGTTTCCCTTGCGGTTTTGTTCCTGACCTTGGACGCCTTCTTCTTGGCTGCTTTACAGGTTCTTGTCTATGCGGGAGCCGTGATGGTGCTATTTCTTTTCGTCATCATGATGTTGGACGTCGATTTACGGGAAAGAAGCCGCCCCAATATAATGGCCGCAGCGTTGGGTTTGGTCACTACGGGAGCGGTCGTGGCCATACTGTTAACTTGGGTCGGCGAAGGCTCGACCATTCGCCCGTCGGTGGGAAGCGTCCCCACTCCCGGCAATCCCTTGGCCTTCGTTACTGGATCCAAGGCCTTTGGTTACGCTTTGCTTACCAAGTACATGTTGCCCATTCAAGTTGCCGGCTTCTTGTTGTTGGTGGCTATGGTAGGCGCGATCCTTCTCGGTCGTCGTACCAAGTTGAAATCATCGGAAGGAAAGGATGGCAGCTAGATGGACGGCGTATTGGGCATAGAGGAATACCTAGTGGTCGCGTCGATCTTGTTTTGCATCGGCTTGCTCGGCGTCATTCTCAGGAGGAATGTCCTGCTGATCCTCATGTGTCTGGAGTTAATGCTCAATGCCGTCAACTTGGCGCTGGTCGCATTTGCGAGGTACTCTGGCAACATGGATGGCGTAATTCTCACTTTTTTCGCCATCACCGTAGCTGCTGCAGAAGTGGCTATAGGCCTTGCCATCCTCGTGGCTTTGTATCGCCGAAGGAAGAGCATTTTCCTTCAGGATCTCAATCTGTTGGGGCGTTGAAATGAGCGATTTGATTGCAGCGATTCTCTTGGTACCCTTGTGCTCGGCTGCCCTAATCCTTTTCTTCTTTCGAAGGGATGCAGATACTGCGGCCAAGCTTTCCGTGGGCGCCTCTGCGGTGGCCATGGTCTTGGCCTTGTTTGCTCTTTTCCAAAACATCGAAATCGATGCGGCCAGAATTTCCTGGTTAAAGTTAGGTGATTTTGAGTTGAGTTTCGGCTTCTTGCTGAACGGCGATGCGAGACTTCTCTTGTTCGTGGTTACTTTCGTTGGATTCTGGATTCACGTTTTCAGTTTGGGTTACATGCGAGACGATCCTGGCAAGGCGCGTTTTTTCGGTGGTTTGTCCGTTTTTATGTTCTCGATGCTCGGTATCGTGGTTGCCGACAACTTGGCTATGCTGTTTGTCTTTTGGGAACTGGTGGGTTTCAGTTCATATCTTCTCATCGCCCATTACTTTCATACCGATGAAGCAAGGGCTGCATCCAAGAAGGCTTTGGTCATCAACCGTTTAGGGGACATAGGCTTTTTGCTTGGCATTGTCTTGACGCAAGTTCGTTTCAATACTTTGGAATTCGCTGAACTGGAGCAAGCGGCTCTGGCTCAACCGGAGTTACTAACTGCTGGATTGGGTTTTCTTCTTATTTGCGGATTTGTCGCCAAATCAGCGCAGTTTCCTTTGCACGTGTGGCTGCCAGACGCCATGGCGGGGCCCACCCCAGTCTCCGCGCTTATTCACGCAGCCACCATGGTGGCCGCTGGAATCTATTTGCTCGTCCGAATCGATTTTCTACTGGTTCAAGAAGTGTTCTCTCTCATTGCATTGCTTGGTGGAGCGATGGCCTTGTATGCTGGCTTTTGCGCATTGGTTCAACGCGACGTGAAAAAAGTCTTGGCCTATTCCACGCTGTCTCAGTTGGGGTACATGTCCGCTACCGTGGCGATTGGCATGTCCGGATTGGCTATGTTTCATTTGGCGACACATGCCTTCTTCAAGGCGCTGCTGTTCCTTGGAGCCGGATCGGTGATTCTCGGTTGTCACCATGAACAAGACGTTTTTCGCATGGGTGGATTGAGAAAGCGCATGCCTTGGACTTCATGGACTTTCCTCTTAGGGGTTCTTGCCATCTCGGGTGTTACCTTCACCTCCGGATTCTTCAGCAAAGATGCCATGTTGTTGGCTGCTTATGAAGAGAATTTGCCAGTTTTCGTCATGTTTCTGGTCGGAGCGTTGCTAACAGCCTTGTACATGGGCAGGTTGCATTGGTTGATCTTCCATGGCGAATCTCGCTCAAAAGCCGCCCGGCAGGCTTCTGAATCCGGTTTAACAATCATTGCTCCCTTGGTGGCCTTGGCTCTACTCGCGGTCTTGGGAGGTTTTGTCTCCCTGTGGCCCGAGTCCCTTAGCTCGGTTTTCGTCCAAGAGTTGGAGCACGTTCATGAATCAACCGGCAACCGACTCGTCATGACCTTTGGAGCACTGGCTTGGATATTGGGTTTGTGGGGATCTTGGAATTTATATGCAAGAACGAGGGACGAAGATCCTCTGATGAAAAAGGCTCCTGTGTTTTTTCGTCTGTGTGAATCAAAGTTGTTTTTCGACGAAGTCTATGACTTTTGCATCCGTCGCCCCCTGCGTCATGTCGCGAAGGTTTTTGAAGCTCTCGAACTCTTGTTCATCTCGGGCTTGATGGTTCGTGGAACCGCTGGAATTGTAGCTCTCTTAGGATTGGCCACGAGCGCCGTGCACAGGGGAGGCCTCAGGGTCTACGCTTTGTGGTTCGTCGTGGGCTTGGTTGTTTTGCTAGGCTATGCCTTGGCCTGGTGGGAATTTTGATATGGAAGCTAGCTTAGATCAGTTCATTCTCGCTGCCGCTATCTTCGTGCCTTTGATAGCCTCTGGATGCTTCTTCCTTGGACTCGGATCTCGCAGAGGGCTTGCCTATTTAGCTTTCGGCGTGCCTTTTTTCGCCTCCTTTTGGACTTTGTTTCGTTTTGAAGGAGTTGAAATTGCGGAGAACGGTTATCGTTTCGTCATCGAATGGGAGAATACAGGTCTACAGCAGCTAGGCATTGCCTTGAGGCTAGGCTTGAATGGTATTTCACTGCCCCTTTTCGCCTTGGCGGGGGTCGTGGGTTTTGCCGCTGGTTGGCAAGCTTTGCATTCTGAAATGGTCCAGTCTCGAGCCTGTCTCGGCCTTCTTGCGATGATGCAAGCTGGCCTCATGGGAACCTTTGCATCGGTGGACGTCTTTTTCTTTTACTTTGCTCATGAGCTCGCCCTTATACCAACGTTTGTCTTGATTGGCTTGCATGGTGGGCGAGATCGTCGAGGAGCTGCGATCGAAATGACCATCTACCTCACCTTGGGCGCCTTGTTGTCCCTCAGCGGCTTGGTTGCTCTTTACGTTTCTTCCGGACTGGAATCATTCGATTTGGCAAGTTTGTCGGAACACTTGAAAACCGTGCCTCTCAGCGAGGGTCTCCAAACATGGATTTTCCCCATGCTTCTCTTTGGTTTCGGCATTTTGGTTTCCTTGTTCCCTTTCCATACTTGGGCCCCGAGAGGATATCAGGCTGCCCCCACTCCCATTGCCATGTTGCATGCGGGCGTGCTAAAGAAATTCGGTTTATACGGGCTGATTCAGGTTGCTGCGCCTTTGCTTCCGGCAGGGAAAGCGGAAGCTTTCGACGTCTTGGTTTGGCTTGCATTGGGAAACGTCGTCTTGGTCGGTTTCGTGGCTATGGCTCAAACTGAACTGAAGCGATTGATCGGCTACAGTTCGGTCATGCACATGGGGTATTGTTTTCTAGGCATTGCGGTTGGCTCCACCATGGGACTTTCGGCTGCTGTTCTGCTCATGACAGCCCACGGCTTGTCTGTCGCTCTTTGGTTTTTACTTGAGCGTTATCTGCGAGATAGGGCAGGCACTTCCGAGATGTCTCGCATGGGTGGTTTTGCGGCTAAGACGCCTGTCTTGGCTTGCTTCTTCGTCGCTGTGGTAATGGCTGTAATCGGCTTACCCGGTTTTGCTAACTTTTGGGGCGAATTTGGCGTTTTTCTTTCTTTGGCCAATCATGAGGACATGAGCGTCGCTTTGGTCCTGGCTCTTCTGGGGATTCTCTTTTCGACGATTTTCGGATTGCGGGCGATTGCAAAGATTCTTTTTGGAACGCCTTCCGAAGCCTTGCAATTACGCGATAAAGAAACCCCCATTCATGATCTGGAGCCTTCCGAACGTCTTCCGGCGATTCTTCTACTTGGCGCTTTGCTTTGGATTGGCATCTGGCCTCGTTCCGTATCAGACAACATAGACCAAGAAGTGCTACGCAAATTCCCTGATCAGGTTGTCACGAAAAATCTAGAATCGAATTAGAGTGAACGATTTCAAGTTATACGCTGAAGCCAACGATTGGGGCTTGCTCGTTCCAGAGATAAGCTTGGCTTTCGGAGCCTTGCTTTTGCTCTGTCGCGAGGCTCTCCGAAAGCAAGGCAGAGAATCCGGTGGCGGTCTGGCATTCCTTTTGCAGGGTGGGTTACTTGTCTATTTTGTCGCTCGATATCTTTTCTTCGATCCCAGGCCCGATTCTGCCGGCGAATCAGCGTTTAATGGTATGATACAGCAGAGTTTTCCTGCCGACGTCATGCGTTGCTTTTTCCTTGGGTGCGCTTTTTTGACCTCGTTGTTCGCCAACCCCGGTCTACGCGAACGTCGACTTCCTCAAGCCGAGTTTCACGCTCTCGTTTCCTTGGCTGCCGCAAGCATGATGTTGCTTGTTCAAAGCAATCATTTCTTGATGCTTTTTGTCTCCTTGGAAACGGTGGCTGTTTGCTTTTACGTGTTGGTAAGTTACCATCGCGGGAGCCCTTATTCGTTGGAAGCGGGTCTCAAATACCTCGTCTTCGGCGCCCTCAGTTCTGCCATTTTACTTTTCGGCATCGCTTTGCTGTACGGAACCGCGGCTTCATGGTCAGGAGGTACCGCTCCTTCCGATCCCCTGAGTTTTACCATGTTGGAGCAGTTTGTCGCTGCGAATTCAGATAGCCTAGCCGTACGAGCAGGGACTGCTTTTGTCTTGGCTGGTTTGGCGTTCAAGTTAGGGGCTGCTCCGTTTCAAGCGTGGGTGCCCGACGTCTACCAGGGAGCTCCTACCGCCGTCACGGCCTATCTTGCAGTTGCTTCCAAGTCAGCTGGCTTTGTCGTCTTGTTCAACTTGGTCACTGGCCCACTCTTCGGCTTGAGGGAGTTTTTAATCCCCCTCCTTTCCTTGGTTGCGATCATCACTATATTGTTTGGTAACTTAGGAGCTTTAACTCAAACCAACGTCAAACGTTTGATGGGTTTTTCCGGTGTAGCCCACGCCGGTTATTTGCTGGTCGGAATCATTGCTGCCATCGGCATGCATCCTGACGTTCCGGAGAAAAGCGTCTTTTGGGCAATTGTCTTTTATCTACTAAGCTATTCCTTGGCATCCTATGGTGTTTTTGGCGTGATGGGGGTGTTGGCTCCTACGGAAGACGCCGACCAACCTCGCTCCCTGTATTCCTCACTGGCGCAGAAACAGCCTTTCCTAGCCTTTACTCTAGCCGTTGGCCTTGGTTCTTTGGCTGGTATTCCTCCACTGGCCGGTTTCATAGGTAAACTGCTCCTCTTCGTCGTCGCCTTTCAGGCTGAGCTTTATGGGTTGCTGGCAGTTATGGTCATGGGGGTTGTGATTGCGATTTATTATTACTTTGCCTGGATTCGCGAAACTGTCTTTCCTCCGCTACCTTCCCTTGATTCCAGCGATAAAGAACCTCAAGTTCTTTGGTCCCCACAGTTTCCTTCCCTCTTACTTGCTTGTATCTTGGGCTTACTTACCCTGACGACAATTCTCTTGGGCTTTTACCAAAGTTCGCTTGGGCAGAGCTTTTGATTGGTCGTTGGGTCCTTTTTTGGTCTTGCGAATTGTTCCGCCAACCATCTTGATCACGGTTTGTTCACAGCCCGGATGGTGGAATTGGTAGACACGCTGGATTTAGGATCCAGTGCCGCAAGGTGTGAGGGTTCAAGTCCCTCTCCGGGCACCATGTCGTTAAATTCTTGCCCTTCTTTGCGCGCGAGTACATTTTTAATAAGTTGCTCGAGACCTTTTTTTCAGTATCCCAATTAAGTTATGAGAAAGCTAGTCCCCTCCCGTTCGTGGCGCTTCATCCTTGGAGTCAGCGCTGTGTTAATAGGCTTGGGAAGCTTGGCGTTCAGCCAGCTTGTCGATGATTCTTCCGCAGAATCTCCCCCATCCGTCTCCAATGGCGAGTTGCCAAAGATCCCTGGAGCAGTTGCTTCTCCCAGTCCGGCCTCTGAGACTGCGCCCAGTGCGCAGGTTAATTTGTTGAGAGATGATTTCGCCACCACCCGCCGCGCTTTGGCTCGAGCCAAGCAAACGCAAAGTGAAAGCGGTCGTCGTGCCCGTGCAGAACTGGATCGCTTGCGTAAAGATTTACAACGATTGAAGGATGACGTTCGTTTAGCCCAGAGAACCTTGGCCGACGATAATCCGAAACAAGCCGCTGAGCTGGGCTCCTTGCAAAGTCAATTCGACCAAGCCTTGGCCGAGTTGATGGTTCGTGAGCAAAACATGGCACGCGAGCAAAATGCAGCTAATGCAAAATTGAATGCATTGGAGGAAGAACTAACCGCCTCGGAAGGGATTTTCAACGATTCCACTGCAGCGGCTTCTCCGGAGGAAGCATTGCCAACCATCGCGTTGCTTCGCCAAAGCTTGAAGAACACGCACGAGGAGATCGTTGCTTCACTCAATGATTCTTCGCGTCGCGAAAAGGACGCATTAGCCGTTGCCGACGGATTGAAGCCTACCTTGCAGGGAGCTGAAAAACAGTTGGTTGCAGCCCGCGAGACGGCCAAGGCTTCGGGTCGAGGAAAGGAATTGGAAGCATCCGAGCTGAGAAATGATTTGGAAGATTCCATCAACTCGGTTCCTGAATTGCAGGCTGGTTTAAACAATGCAGATCGTCTTCAACCGCAAATTGGGGAATTGGACGTGGATGCTGCTCGTAACCCCAATGTCAGATCTGATTCGGAAGATAAGATTCGCGAGCTGCAGAATGAAGTGGATGCTTCCGAAGGCTTACAGGCTAGCTTGAACGAGGACGTGGAAAAACTTAGAAGCGAACTAAAGCAAGCGTTTCGCCAGATCATTTCGATGCAGATGAAGCTCGAGGAATCCAACAAGCTGGTAAACGATTTGGAACGCCAGCGCCAAGTTCTTTTGCAATCCAAGAACGAGGGAGTTTCAGGTATTGAGGGCATGAACCGTATGGTAACGCGCTTGGAGGAAGAATTGAATTCCGCCAAGGCCGAATTGAACCAAGCCCGTGATTCGCTCAATGCTGAAAAAGTCAAGTCAGCGGCCGTGATCAATAGCCTTTCCTTGAACCTGCAGGAATCAAAGGCTGAATTGGAACGAGTGAAAGCCTTGGCCAACACCGAAGGTCGTGATGCCGTCAGCATGCTCGAGTTGGAAGAGGAATTAAACCGCACCAAATCTCAACTGCTTGCTCTGCAGCGCCAAAATCTCGAAAAGGGTTCAGGTTCCGCCGAGTTAAAGGCAGAGTTAAAGAATGCCTTTGGCGAAATCATGAGACTTCGAACCGAGCTTTCGGGCAAGGACGAGCTCGAGCAACAGTTGGCAAACCTTGAAAATATCATGGCCACTTCCGGGAAACCGGGTGAGGCCGCTGCCAGTCCCGAGTACGTCAACGAACTCATTCGCAATCTGAATGCCACGAAAGTAGCCCTTCAAAACGCCAGGGCCGAGCATGAGAAAGTGAGAGGCTCCTTATCCCAGGAAGTGGCTGCTTTGGAAGACAAACTCCAGCAATCTCGTCAAGAGATTGATTTGGCCCAAGTCGACATGGCTCGAAAAGAACTTGAATTCTCGGATTTGGTTAAGGGACTGGAACAGGAATTGCAGGTTACGCAAAAGGCCCTGCGCCAAGCAGCGGATGCTCATACCGAAGGGGCGGACGTCATAAAGATCATGGATTCCGACTTAGGCGCTGCCCAGAACCGTATGCAGACAATTACTGACGATATGCAGAAAAACCGGATGGAGGCCGCCAGGCATATTCGCGATCTTCAAATCGAACTCGAGGCTGCTCGCCGGCGTCATGAAAATACCCTCAAGGAAATCCGAGACAAGGACGAAGATCTTGTAATGAAGGAAGCGGAATTAACCGAGGCAAAAGCGCGATCAGCCTCATTGGAAGGGCAGCTCAGGGAGGTGGAGGCCATGAGTCGTACTTTGACCGAATTGAATAATGTGCTGCGGTCTACTGATTCCGTTCAGGAGTCGAATTTGGATCAAGCAAACGCTTTGACCGTGCAACTTCGAGACGAATTGGAACAAGCGAAGATCGAAGCCATGTTGGCTACCAAATCCAAGGAAGACGTCGAGCGACGCGCAGGAACGCGCATCTTGGCCTTGGAAAAACAGCTGAGGGAAACTCAGGACCAACTTGAATTGACCAAGGGACAGTCTCACGAGGTGACCCGTGAGGGAGCGGAATTAATTGCCGAACTCAAAGGGAGACTGAACCAGGCGGACGCTGAAATTGCGCGTTTGAAGCAAGCTGGAGCTGGCGAAACGGTGGGAACCCAGCAATTGGCCGGTCAATTGCAGGAGGCTCTTGGCACCATTCAAGTTTTGCAGCATAACTTGACCGAGGCGGAAAAGGTAAATGCAGAGGTAGACGACCTTCGACTTCGACTGGCTTCATCCTTGGAAGCGAAGATCGCCGACAAGGAACTACAGGACGCCGACGCCGATGTCTTGCGCAAGAAAGCGAAGACTTTGGAAATGGAGCTGGCCATGGCTCGACAGGCTCACACAACGGACAGCGTCAATGCCCGGCAACTTTTCTCTAAATTCAAGGAGGAATTGGAAGCCAGCCGCGCCAAGGTGGCTGCTTTGGAGTCTCGCTTGGGCCAAACTGATTCGTCCAGCGTCGCAACTATTGCGGATTTGGAGGAGCAACTTGCCAATTCGAATGCAGAAAAACTGGAAGCCGAACGCCGTATGCACGAACTACTCCAAGGCAAGAGTGAAACCGTGGCGGCTTTGGAACAACAACTTGTACTTACCAAGTCTAAGATCGATGAACTTGAACAAAGTGGCCAAGTCGACGACGCTGCCCAAGCCCGCATTGTTGAGTTGGAACAACAACTTTCGACAACCAAGTCGCAATTGGATGATTTACAGGAACTTCGTAAAGCGGACGGATTGGGTGACGATCGAGCTCTTGCTCTCGAACAACAACTTGCCGACACTCAAAAACGTCTAAATGAATTGTTGGCCAAAGCACAGGAAAACCCCACCGGCACGCCATCCGACGGTGTCATCGACGAACTGCAAAAACAACTGGAAGAAACCCGAGGGGTCGTGTCCAAGTTGCAAAGCGCTTTGGCCGAACGAGACAAGGAAGTGGCTTCTCTTGATGCAGAGCTTGAAAAGGTTCTCGAAAACATGCTCGAAAATCAAATGGCAGGGGACACGGGAGCTCTTCGACAAGAGTTGGAATCTCTCAAGGCCCAGCTGGCCGAGGCCAAGGCAAATGCCCCCGGTACTTCCCCCAAGGCTTCCGACCCTGCCTTGACCGCGCTGCAAGAAGAGATTGAGCAGCTGAAGTCGGAACTGAGCCAAGCGCGACAGAATCAACCGGAGGACCAAGGAGCCGCTTTGGCTGCGCTGCAAGAAGAGATTGAGCAGCTGAAGTCGGAACTGAGCCAAGCGCGCCAGAATCAACCGGAGGACCAAAGAGCCGCTTTGGCTGCGCTGCAAGAAGAGATTGAGCAGCTGAAGTCGGAACTGAGCCAAGCGCGTCAGAATCAACCGGAGGACCAAGGCGCCGCTTTGGCTGCGATGCAAGAAGAGATCGAGCAATTAAAGGTAGAATTGAGCAGGGCGCGTCAAAACCCTGTTGATCCGGGTAATGTCAATGAGGATCAGCTTATAGCCGACCTCAATGACAAAACCGAAGAGGTTATAGAACTTCAAACGGAGTTGGCTGCTGCCAAAAAGCAACTTCAGGACATCAAGGACTTGGAGCAGGCTCGAGTTGCAGGCGATGACCAGACCGTTGCCGAATTGAAGGCAAGGCTTCAGGATGCCACGGATGCCATACGTAAATTACAGCAAGAAGCGTCCCAGTCGGCTGTTCTCAAAGAGGATGCTCAAAAACTGGACGAAGCACTGGAGAAATCCTTCAAGTCCATCGAAGCTTTAAAAGACGAAATTGCCGGGTTGGAGGAATTAAATTCCAAGTTGACCGTTGCCAACCAAACCTTGCGCCAGAATCCGCAAGCCGACACTCGCCTTGAAAGTGAAAGAGACGAATTACTACGCGCGAACCTTGCCTTGCGCAGCGACTTGGAAAAATATAAGAATCAGTTGCGTCGTTTGCAGGAAAGCGTGGCTTCACCACGACCTTCGAGTGGTAACGCAGCAAACTTGCAGGCTCAAGTCACTGCCTTGCAAAGCCAACTTGAAATGTCTAAAACTTCGGAGGCAACGGCAGTGGCCGATTTGGACAAGAATAGCTTGGCTCTAAAGGATTCAATGCGGAAAATCCAGATTCTGGAAACCACGCTTGCTCAAGCTGAAGGTCGAATCAAACAACTCGAAATCTCCGGTCCGTCATCACCACCTGCCTTCGGAACGCCGACAACCTCAAGCGAGAATCTAACCACTAAAGCCCTCCGAGATGAAATTCTGAACTTAAGGGCTCAACTGGATACTGCGAATGCTCGCAGCGGGAGTCAGACTCAAACTGAAAGTCGCTTGCGCGATACCTCTCAAAAATTGCTGCAAGCCGAGAGTGATTTGGCTAGAGCCAATCAACGAGTAAGCCTGCTTGAGGAACAAGCCAAGAACGTACAAGCTCGCCGGCGAAGCGACGTGGAACGTGAAAAGGCCGCTGGTCAAACGATTACCTTGCTCAATGAGAGATTGAAGCGAGAGGAGGCCAAGACACTTGCGTTGCAAGAAGGTTTGGGAAAGGCGAGGGAGTTGATTTCTTCACTACGCGGTGAGCCCGGAGGCTCCTTCAGTCGATCCACTACTGAACCGAGAAGGTCCACCATGTTTGAGGAAAGCCCAAGAAGAACTACTTTCAGGCCCTCTGCCTCGACACGACCCAGACCCCGATTCGATGAGCCTTCCTCCAGAACTCCCACGACGAGGGTGCAACCCCGTCCTTTGCCGGAACGAAGGAGTTCTTCACCAGATGATGACTGGCGAAATCGAACCAGAAGCGCTCCACCGGATCTTCCTGAAAGTTTTACCAACAGAACTCCTGCAGGTCGTATCGTTTCCAGGGGGACTGCCCAAATGGATTTTCAAGCCATGGTGCAATTTCTCGACAAACAGGTCAGACCGGTTGCCAACGTTGAATTCTTTGTCATGGAGCGCGGTGTCGGCATTGACCAAATTGCGCAGAGAGCTCGAATATCCATTCCTCGTGGGCAGTCTGCTGCCGAGTTGTGGGTTCGCTCCATTCACCGTGGTTATAACTATCCCGGGGTAGCCTCGCAGTTCCGTGATGCGCTGTCGAAGGCAGCGATCGATCGCTTCAAGACCAATTCCCGTGGGCAAGCTCGTTTGCAGAACCTTCCTGAAGGAGATTACGTTATAATTGGCGCTGTGCCCCCTCCCATGGGAGCCGTTGGCGTGGTTTGGTCCTATCCCGTTCAGGTGACGGATGGAGGGAGCTTGAGCGTGAATTTGCGTCACGCCAAGTTTGCCAAATAGTCGAGTGAGCCTATAACCCGAAGCCCGCTCGGGCAGTCGGGTTATTCTTGATAGAATTTTTCCAAAATTTCTCGGTATCGAGTAGCTTCTTGATCTCCTTGCGCTGAGGCTTTGCTCAACCAAGTGTGCGCTTTGGCGTAATCTTTTTCGATTCCTTGTCCCAAGAAATATATCATTCCAAGGTAGCGCTGTGCTTGAGGATCGTTTTTCTCGGCGGCCTTCAATAGCCACTCTTGCGCTTCTTTGTAATCCAAGGATCGATAGTGAGCGATACCGAGCAATCTTTGGGCTTCCGGTATTCCCTTCGTGGCCAATTTACTCAATATTTTTTTCGCGGGAGAAATTTTCTTTTCCACCAAGAGTAGATGCCGAGCTTGCTGCAGGAGAATCTTTGTATTCTCATCCGGTGAAGTGACTTCTGGCGTGGGTGTCGGGTCAGGCTTCGGAGTTGTCTCGGGTTCAACCGGGTTTGGCTTTATCAACGTGACGCCAACTGCTGGTTCCTCTTTCTCTGGCGTGGGCTTTGCCTGAGGTTGATTTTTCAGCATCGTGAGGCAACGTCTCAGCTGAAAGGTGGCTTCGCCGCTTCCTTGGTTCGATGCCTTTTGGAACCAGTTTGCGGCCTCGGCATAGTCTTGATCGACTCCTTCACCATTGGAGTATTTCATGCCCAAGGTAAGTTGGGCGCTGGCCAAGCCTTGGTCAGCGGCTTTTCGAATCAACTGCATGCTAAGAGGTTGGTTAAAGGCTACCCCTTCACCAATGGAATATGCCATGCCAAGATGAAATTGCCCATAGGCGGATTCGGATCGCGCCGCTGTCTGCAACCATTTGATTCCTGCTCCTCGATCACGTGGAATGCCTATACCGTTGAGTTTCAGCATCCCTAGAATGGCTTGAGCAGGGGCAAATCCCTTGCTCCCTGATTTCTCTAGGTGCCGGATGGCTTTGGGTATGTTTCTGGGAGGTGATTCCAGTTCAATCAGACCCAAGCAAAATATGGCTACCGCATCTCCGGCTCGAGCCAGGCGAAGCAGGTTAGAGTGCAGGTGAGCTTCATCATAGAGGAAGCGGCCTTTCTCGTAATTCCGCTTGCGCATTTCCAAGCTTGCCAAGTTGCATAGTCCAAACGCCCCGTTTTTTTCGGCGGCCTTGGCTGACCAGCGCTCGGACTCGACTAGATCAATTATCATTTCAGGACCGCCATGCTTTAGATGGATGCCTAGCAATCCTTGGTAGTATACGTCGCCTTTTGCCGCCTTGGCTCGTACCGTCTTCAAATCCGCTTTCCATTCACCGCTTGCAAAAAGGCTTGTGTGAATCCAAGCCGCCAAACACAAAAACAGAAGTCGAAAAACTTTTCTCGACCTGTTTGGACTTAAATGGACGGTAGGGGCAACCATCATGGAGAGTATGTCGTTACATGTCTGAATATGAGGTAAAAGCAAACGTTTTCTTGTACTGATGCCTTTCTCAGCCATGTTTTTTGCTGGCTCCATTTTCAATTGCAGGCATCGTGTTACTTATGCCTTTTCCTTGCCCGAATTGCGGAGCGGAAGTCGAAAACAATGCCCTTTCGTGTTCCGAATGCGGTTCCGACGAGCGTACTGGATGGTCCGATGACACGATTTACGATGGCTTGGATTTACCGGATGATGCTTTTGACGAAAATTCCTCGTCGGAGGGCTTCAAGCCTCGTCGCAACGATCTTTTACTGGCTGGCGTCGCCTTGATCGTTCTAGTTTTGTTCGTTTTGCGCTTCGTCTTCTAAACGGAAATCAGCGGCGTTTCTTATTAGTTTTGTGAATGGTCCGGGCCGTTTTGTCTGGACGGCGGAAGAAATGGACCCTCGAAGGCGTCTTGGAAATTATAGCCTTCGGCAAAGTCTTCCGGGGAATCATTGTCGGTTTTACCAAGCACACCAGCGTCCACGAGGTGAAAGACAATGTCGCCGAAATCACGGCAGTGCTTGATGTTCCACGCTTCCAAAAGCGTTTTGCTCATAGGCCCGTATTGGTCCAATGCGAACTCCCGGATGCCTTCCAGCAGTTCCTTTCCCGTGACGTGGTGGTTGTTTGCGGATTGGTCCAGCTTGAAGTGCTTGAGGGTGTGGTCGAGCGCTTGGCGAACAAAGTAATACGCGCCTTTGGCGAATCGGGCATCTTGTTCCCGAATAGAATTTACAACATCGGTGAAATCTTTTTCGCTCATGAAACCCAAACAATGGAAATTACAACTACGCCCATTACTTGAACTCGACTTGGGCGAAAAGTAAACCACGATTTTCGAGCCAAAGCATTGCATGAAGGTTTCTTATTCCTACGTCAAGGGTCGCCCTTCGCCTCATTGCATTACTTTGGTTAGGCGCAAACGTCGTTATCGACGTTATTTCAAAAGTCGCATCGATGCGGTCAAGTTCCAGAACGATAAACGCTTGGAACTGGGAATCAAGGACCCCTCGGTGATGGAAAACGATGCGATTTTCCATCTCCTTTCCGAAATAAAGGAAAAGTTGGAGTCCATAGATAGGCGAACGTCCGAGCTGGAATACTCGGTCAAACAACAGGAAGAAATGCTTTCAAGTATGCAAAAACCTCCCAAACCCCGTATTCTAAAGGTCTCGGAGGCGGCCAAGGTACTCAGAGTTTCTGCCCGCAAGATGTATTACCTTTTGGAAAAAAAAGTATTTACTCGCTATCATCTTCCCCATACCAGCACTACCTTCATCCGAGTGAATGAGATCGAGGACTTGTTGCATGATAAAGGAGTGGAGGAGGCCTTGCTTGAAAAGAAGGCTCGATGAAAAGAATGCTTTTTTTCTTCAGTCAAACCGCTCTTTCCCTATTGATTGATAATTCGCAACCCAATCACAATTCATCCAGACATCAGATAAGAGAACATGAGCCATAGATTTCGACCCGGTGTTGCCTCAGGCGACGAGGTACAACAGATTCTCGATCACGCCAATCAGAACGAATATGCTCTACCCGCAGTTAACGTGGTAGGCACCAACACGGTCAATGCCGTGCTAGAAGCGGCAAAGGAGGTCAATTCACCTGTCATCATACAGTTCTCGAATGGTGGCGCTGTTTTCTTTGCCGGTAAGTCTCTTCCCAATCATGGTGAGCATTGCGCCGTGGCCGGAGCGGTGTCAGGAGCCCATCACGTCCATTTCATGGCCGAAGCCTACGGCGTGCCGGTTATCCTCCATACCGATCATGCCGCTCGAAAGCTTTTACCTTGGGTAGACGGAATGCTTGATGCCGGAGAGAAGCATTACGAGGCAACGGGTCGTTCTTTGTTCAGTTCGCATATGCTCGACCTTTCGGAAGAGCCCGTTTCCGACAACCTTGCCACTTGCAAGGAGTATTTCGAGCGCATGAATCGCATCGACATGACCATCGAGATCGAGCTGGGCGTTACGGGAGGGGAGGAGGATGGCGTCGACAACACCGAGATCGACAGCGCGCGCCTTTACACTCAGCCCGATGAAGTGAATCAAGCTTATGAGATTTTAAACGACGTTAGTGGTCGTTTTACGGTCGCTGCTGCTTTTGGAAACGTCCATGGCGTTTACAAGCCAGGGAACGTGGAATTGCGACCGATTATCCTTAAAAACTCGCAGGATTACATTCAGGAGAAACATGGTACTGGACCGAAGCCGATCAACTTTGTATTCCATGGTGGTTCCGGTTCGGAACCGGAGAAAATCCGGGAAGCCATCTCCTACGGCGCCGTCAAAATGAACATCGACACTGATACCCAATGGGCCTTTTGGGATGGTGTCCATGGCTTTTACAAGGAAAGCAAGGATTACCTACAGACTCAACTTGGCAATCCGGATGGGGCCGACAAGCCAAACAAAAAATTCTACGACCCGCGCTCCTGGCTTCGCTTTGGGGAACAGGCGATCGTGAAGCGACTTCATCGCGCCTTCGAGGAACTTAATTGCATCGGCCGCAACGCTACTTGAAACCGAAGAGCTCTTCGCAAGGGGCAAGGATGTCATACTCGCTTGCCTGAAATCGTCCTGATCACTGACCCAACATGAACGAATCCGTCGAATCCTCCGTTTCTCCACAAACGAATGCCCTGAACCAGCTCAAGGCCCAAACCGTGGTGGTGGCCGACACCAGCGATTTCCAATCCATGCGAGAGTACGAACCTCGTGATGCCACGACGAATCCCAGCCTCGTGCTCAAGGCTGCGAGCAAGGAAGAGTATTCCTATCTTGTCGACGAGGTGGTCGGAGAAGCGAAATCGGATGGTGAAACTACTCCGGAACTCGTAGTCGATCGCCTGTTGGTTCGTTTCGGATGTGAAATCCTCGGGATCGTACCGGGTCGCGTTTCTACCGAGGTGGATGCTCGTTTGTCGTTTGACACCCAAGCCAGCCTCGAAAAGGCACGTGAATTGATTGCCGCCTACGAGGCCAAAGGATTTCCCCGAGAGCGCATATTGATCAAGCTTGCCACTACTTGGGAAGGTGTTGAGGCAGCTCGTATTTTGGAAAAGGAGGGCATCCATTGCAACATGACCCTTCTCTTTTCCCTGGCCCAAGCCATAGCTTGCGCCGAGGCCGATGCTCAACTGATCTCGCCTTTCGTGGGTCGCATCCTTGATTGGCACAAAGCGAAAACCGGTCAGGATTTTGTTGGGGCCGAGGATCCGGGAGTCCGTTCCGTTACCATGATCTACAACTACTACAAGAAATTCGGATACGAGACCGAAGTCATGGGAGCGAGTTTCCGGAATTCGGGAGAAATCAAGGAACTCGTAGGATGCGATTTGTTGACCATCAGTCCTTCCTTGTTGGAGGAATTGCAAAATGACCACCAGATCCTTGCGACCAAGCTGAATCCCGAGGCTGCGGAACAATCCCAGCTCGAGAAACTTAGTTACGAAGAGAGCTCCTTTCGTTTTGCGCTCAATGAAGACGCCATGGCCACTGAAAAATTGGCGGAAGGCATTCGAAGCTTCGCCGCAGACGTGCGCAAACTAGTGGATTTAGTTGCACAGAAGCTTAACTGAGGAACCCTAGTCACCCTCTTTGGGATCACGCACTTCGGCCACGGATCGGGTCAAGGCTTCGTGTACCCCAGCATCCTCAAGGCGTTGGCGGAATTCCTTGTCCTTTAGCGCATCCTGCACCGGTTTTTCTCTGAGAAGCTGCAGGAAATCCCTTTCCTTGTAGAGCTTTACGATTTTCGGGTCGGACTTGAGGTTTTGCAGGGTAGGGTCGTCGAGAAATTCGACGACTTCCGGAGATTGGCCGAATCTTTCAAGCACTTTTGGGTTTCGGGACAGTATCATCAGGTTCTTGCTTAAATCATAGAAGTCGCTGGGAACAGGATCTATTTTTTCTATTATGGCGCCGGCCGGATCCTTTTGAACTTTTTGATTCCAATACAGAGTGGCTCTTGAAATGAAGTTAAGGTTGGGGGTTTCTTGCTCTAGCATTTCCTCGGGTGAAACACCTTCCGTGCTGTCGGCCAATACGCTGGCTTCCGATACCTCGGCATACCAGCGTACAACCAGGGCCAGTGCGAAGACCAGGAGCAAGCCTTCGCACACCCCAAGAAGCATCCCTCCCGTTTTCTCAAACGAACTGGCGTTTTTCCCCGAGCTGATTTTCAAGACTGCAGTAAACAGCAAGCGAAGGCAGACATAGGCTACTATTCCGGCCAGCGCGTTCCCCAGCAGGCCTTCGATCAGGGGATCCTCGACTATTCCGTCCGGAATGAAGTAACCCGCTTGATTCCCCAGAAAATACGCCGCCGCCAAACTCAACGCAATCGAGACCAATGCGGCTACTTTCCCGTGTAGTCCCAGATGCCATCCCCGCATGCCGCGCCAAATTAAAATCATGGCGGGAATCGAGTAGAAGAGAATCTTCAAAAGGTTCGTCTCGAATGCCGACAAATCGAGATGATAGTTGTTTATTCCAATGTCCATCCAGGGGGTTGCAAGGTTTGATCTCTTGCTCGAAATTCAGCTACGAGTAAGCCTTCTTCGTTTGAAAATACTTTAAGGCATTGCATTGGAATTGACTTTTGAAGCATTTACGGAAAAGCTTTTTGCTTGTATTGAAGTGAATCGATTATTTATAGTTTTGGAAGAAAAATGACGGATAGCAGCAAGAAAAAAGCCCTGAAGCGAATTGTTCGAACGATCACCTTGACTGAAGAGGATCTTGCCAAACTGGATGGCAT
>PBLJ01000015.1 GCA_002721705.1 Opitutia bacterium | reverse complement strand
AGAGGGAGAAGGCGAGGGCGAAGGAGAAGGCGAAGGAGAGGGCGAAGGCGAGGGAGAAGGCGAAGGCGAAGGAGAAGGCGAAGGAGTAGGCGAAGGAGAAGGCGAAGGCGAGGGAGAAGGCGAAACCCCTCCATTGTGTCCGGTGATCACCGCCCCGCCCGATACCGACCTGGATGGGTTGCCAGACTATTTAGATACAGACAGCGACGAGGATGGACTGCTCGATTCAGCTGAGCTGAGTCTCGGAACTTCGCCCACAAATCCGGATATGGACTCAGATGGCCTTCTGGATGGAGAGGAGATTGCAGCTGGGACGGACCCTCAGAATGGGGATAGCGACGATGATGGATTGAGTGATTTCGAGGAGCTCAATTACGATCCACCGCTCAATCCAAACCTGCCGGATTCAGACGAGGACGGAATAAAGGATGGAGACGAAGTCGTAGGCGGAACGAATCCGACCCTGCCCGATACGGATGGTGATGGGGTATCCGATGGAGATGAAGTTCAAGGGGGAACGAATCCGACCCTGCCCGATACCGATGGCGATGGATTATCCGATGGAGATGAGGTGTTGGGTGGTACGGATCCTTTGAAATTGGATACGGACGATGATGGTCTGAATGATGATGTAGAACTCAACAACGTTCCAGTCTATGACCCTCTGAATCCGGATATGGATGGAGATGGGCTGAAAGACGGCAAAGAGGTTGAGGCGGGGATGGATCCGCAGAATGTGGATACGGATGGAGATACGATCCACGATGCGACGGAATATGGAGCGGGTGAGGTAGCGGTGGACACGGATGAGGATGGGACGATCGATGCTCTGGATCTCGATTCCGATGACGATGGATATTCCGATTTGGTTGAGGCAGGTAGTGATCCCGCATGTGAGCCAAATGATTCCAGTGGAGAAGGAGAGGGCGAAGGCGAAGGAGAAGGAGAGGGCGAAGGCGAAGGAGAAGGCGAAGGCGAAGGAGAAGGCGAAGGAGAGGGCGAAGGCGAAGGTGAAGGTGAA
This sequence comes from Opitutia bacterium, assembly GCA_002721705.1. Classification (GTDB taxonomy): domain Bacteria; phylum Verrucomicrobiota; class Verrucomicrobiia; order Opitutales; family Seribacteraceae; genus UBA2993. Next base: position 27,545 of record PBLJ01000015.1, on the reverse strand, counting down.
GGAGAGGGCGAAGGAGAAGGCGAAGGAGAAGGCGAGGGCGAGGGTGCGGGAACGGGAGAAGGTGGCGATGTAGCTCCCGGCGCCGGTGACGGTGATGGCTTGGGCAATGGCAATGAGGAAGGCGACGGTACTGGAACTGTCGTGCATGTTGTGGATGGTGAATCCAGTGACGCAGCCGATTCGGATGCTACTTTAGTTGGCTCCGATGTGGACGAAACGATTGATGAAGGCGATATCCGTGAGGTTGGTGGCTTAGGCAAGGAGTCCAGTGATTCAGGGCATGCAAGGGCCATTGCCTTGGAAATGGATATTTTAGGCAAAGATGAAGTTGAATTGATCGAAATGGACGTTCCCGGCCTGATGCCCCGTGGCACCGAAGCGAAGGACGACCTGAAAAACAAGAATGACCTTGAAGAAGGTGAGATCGACACCCCATCTTTCGATGAAACTAAAGGCTCTGTTCGTCCACCCCTTCAAATCATCCCAGGGTACGTGGATGATTTCTTTAACCCCGATAACAAGTGATTTATGTCTAGATACAGCGATTTCGCAGATAATCTCCTCAGCCAAATACGTCAGTGTATGTTTGGAGTTGAGGAAGTTACACAACTCACTTTGGTCGCCCTTTACACGGATGGCCATATTCTGTTGGAGGGCAATCCGGGTACTGGCAAAACAGAGTTCGTCAAGTCCCTTGCCAAAAGTTTGAATCTACCATTCGGACGAATTCAGTTCACGCCCGACTTGATGCCTTCTGACGTTACCGGCACGGAAATGCCGGTTTTCGGTGAAGGCGGTATTCGCGACATGCAGTTTCAAGCAGGCCCCATATTCACTTCCTTGTTGCTTGCGGATGAAATCAATCGAGCTACTCCCAAAACCCAGGCGGCGATGCTGGAGGGCATGGCCGAAAGGCAGGTAACCGTCTTGGGGAAGACTCGCCCCCTAGGACACCCTTTTATGGTGCTAGCCACCCAGAACCCCATCGATCAGGAAGGAACCTATAACTTACCCGAAGCGCAGGCGGACCGTTTCATGTTCAAGGTCGTTATGCCCGCATCCGATCGAGCGATCATTAGGAAAATCGTGGACAAAGTGTCCACAGTTGCAGTCGTTGCGCCGGGAGAAGGCCAGGGAGTCGGCTACCTGCCGAAAAGCCCCGATGAATCTCGTAGGCAATACGAGGAACTTAAACAGCAAATAAAGGCAGTGACTTTACCGCCTGCCATTTATACCCATATTGAAAACCTTTTTCTGGCCTCCCATGGCCGATTGAATGAATTGGCAGGCATTTCCTCCAAGCAAATGGCCAGGCTCTCTGTTCTGTCCCAGCTGATTACATATGGATTGGGTCCCAGGGCATCCATTGCACAAGCCTTGGCGGCGAAGGCTTGGGCTCTCTTCTTTCTACCCAACCCCGATCATGCCACCGCCAACTGTCTCGCCGGGGTAACCATTCCCACCCTTAGGCATCGTTTGAAATTGGAGGCGGGTTGGGAAAACAGCTATCGTAGTCAAGTAGTTTCCTTGGGAGACAGCGAAGATCTTCGGCTTGATAAATTCCTGACCGATTTCTCCTTGGCCTGTGCCCCTGTTGATCATGATTATCAGCGTTCTTTCCGGCTTGCGCCGCAGATCGATCGTGTCGCTCGTGGTGAAAAATGGTAAGTACCCTCCCTGATTTCCTTCCTCTCCCCATATCTCGTTCCGGTCTCGAGAGATACCGCATGAGATCGAGGCGAATGATTCGTCCCGGCATGCTGGGCGGACACCTTATGCGCCGCAAGGGGCAAAGCATGGAATTCAGGGATTACGACAACTACCAGAGAGGTGACGACGTTCGCTACGTCGACTGGAGAGCTTCCGCCCGCTACGGTCAACCCGAAGATCTCCTGGTCAAGAATTTCGTGGCCGAAGAACAACTCAGGATATTCGTTTCCCTTGATAACCGTGCCTCCATGATGTTTCCGGAGCCGATTTCCAAGATGCAGTATGCCCTGTGGCTAGGCGAAGCCCTGGGGGTAATGACGGCTCCTTTCGGCGATCACCTTACGCTTCATCGTCTCTTTGGGAAGTCGGGTTCCGGATTGTTGGAATTCGGCCGGAGTTCTTCCTCCCTTTCTCGTCCCGTCGAGAAGTTGTTTGCCGATCTTGGCGAGCATCAGGAAGAAGTGAACCTGCGGCCATTGAAAAAACACCTGCCGCCCACTGCGATTTGGATGATCATATCCGACTTTTATTTCGAGGATGACCGGAATGCTCTCATGCTCAGCGATGCGATCAATCGTGCCCAAGACGGCATGAGATGGATTATCCTCGTGGATATCGACAGCTGGCCGCATGAAAAAGCGGCCCTCGGAGTAGGCAGCAGAAGGATCGATGGTCCCGGATTCGTGGAGAACAAGTCGGAGTTCGACTTGGATGAAGACGTCTATGAGGACTTGGAAAAGGCTATCCAAGCCCACAAGGAGCGTTTTTTGAAACGGATAAAGAGCGGGGCCTACGATCTTTCCACTTGGGCTTGGCCGGCGGTTCCGGAGTTTAATCACCAGGATCACTTTAGTTCACGCTTTCTAAATGAAAAACTGATTCAGAGAATCTTCATGAGGGATGCATGAATGATTAGTTGGCTGCTCATTTTTTCAGGCGTTTTGTTGGCGGGCGTTCTCGCCGTCAACATGTTGAGACCTCGCTTCAAGAAGGTTGTGGTTTCAGCAGCTAGATTCTTTAAATCCCTGCCACCTGCCAAGGAAGTGAAGTCGAGGCTTAGGCTAAGCAATCCCGCCCGCTCCAGACCTTTATACCTTCAACTGTTGATGTTGGCCTTGTTGGTCGTTGCCTTGTTGCTTTATCGCAGTAGAATGAGCGGCTTGCAACGCGATGGCGTGGCTCTTTGGATTCTCATCGATACGTCGGCCAGCATGGACACTCGATTGGATTCCGGTGGAAGCCGTTTTGATTTAGCCATCGAGAAAGCCCGGCTATCCATTGCCAGTGCCGAAGAAGCGGCCGAGGGACTCGAACTTCGTATCCGGGTCTCAGCTTTTGACTTGGAAGTTCGAGACATTGTCAATACCCAGTCGGCGACCGCGGCCTTGGATGCGCTTGAGAGCTTGAAGGTACGCCCACTAGGCACGGATTTGGGCGAAGTGAATAATAAAATCGCCATGGTGGAAGAGCAGAACGAGTCGGACGAACCGGATGACCTCGACTATCGATTCACGCACATGCACGTGATTTCCGATCAATCGTTCCGTCCCCAGTCGATCAATTACGTTCGAGTGATTTGGGACAACGTCGGAAGCCCCGCTAACAACCAGGGCATTCTTGACGTTCAACCTTCCGGCAGAGATCCGATCACGGCCCTGATTCGTGAAATGTCAGTGACTTGCGAGTATTACGGGGAACGAGTTGGGGCCACGGTTTCGGTGACCAGTCCCACGGGTGAGAAACTCCGTACAAGTAAGTTGACTTGGAAGAGAAACCGAAGAGCAACCGTCACTTTTCCCGTGGCAGACTCCGGTTTCTACAGGGTCACTCTAAGCGCAAGCTCGGAATACGACGATAGGTATAGTTGGGACAATCGAGCAGCGTTTTTACTGAGCGATAACGATACCCACCACGTCAACGCCTTCTGGGGAATGAACGAAAAAAGTTGGTTGAAGAGTATCCGATGGAACGACGTGGCTCGCTCGAAGCAAGCCGACGTCAACCTCGTTCCTCTTCGGAATTCTGCCTTCCACTACTCCTCGACCCCGACTGTCCTTGTGGGCAAACCAATCCAAGGCAAAGTGAAGGATCATTTGCCGATCAGTATTTTCGAGAATCACCCGCTGGTTCGAAACCTCGATTTCGATGCGTTCGACAAACTGCGTATGCACGGCATCCCTCATTCCAAGCTTCCTGAAGGTTTTCAATCGGTTTTGGCGGATTCAAAGAAGAGGGTTTGGGTGGCTTTTCGTGTTGATCCACCGGCCGTCTACCTTCCGCGTTTACCGAAAATCACCGCGAATCCAGGGCCGGACGATGCGGTTTCCCAATTACTTTTCGTGAACGCCGCGCGTTGGTTGCTCAGTTCCAAGGCGCAAGCAATGGAACCGTTGTATCAATTAACCGACTTGGAAAATCAGGAACCAAAGGGCAACAGGATCGCCTTACACCCTGGTGAAGGAGACACTTCCTCGCCCAATCCTACTTCCTCAGGAAGCATCGATGACATGAAGCAGACCTCTCTGGGCACCGAAAAGATTCCAGTCTGGCCCGGCGTGTTGGCGTGTTGCGCCTTGGTGTTTTTGTTTGAAAGAGGCATGGCCTCGTACGGGAGCCCGAAATGGAGGTAGCCTTCGAGCCTTTTTCTCCTTGGCACTGGTTGGTTTCAACCATGGTCCTCATGATGACTGTCATCGTGCTCACGCGGGGGCTGAAGGATCGCTGGCGTATAATCAGTCGCCGACCTCTTTTTAGAGCCGGTTGCGTACTTTTGACCGTTGCTGCGGGCATACTCTTTATGGTTGCTTCTTGGAACCCGACGAAACGGAGTAATCCCGAAGACACTTTCATTCACTTGGTGGTCGTCATGGATGGATCCAACAGTGTCCTTAACAGTGAGGACAGCCTAGGTGCAATCAAGGAAAAGCTGCTCGCCATCATGCCGGTGGAGGCGGACTCCTCTAATCTTGTGGTTAGTTTGGCCACGATTGCCGATGGAGTGAAAGTGGTGGAGGAACGGATCACTCTTCAGGAAGCAACCGCTCGTATTAAAACGTTGGCCTCGGAGGATTTTCCACCTGCCAGCGAAACAAGCGTCGAGAAAGGTTTGCAAAGGGCGCAAAGCCTGATTCGCGCCAGTGGCGGGGCTGGCATGGTCTTGCTTTGCTCCGATGGGCACCAGACGCAGGGGGATGCCTTGAAGGTCGCGGAGGCCTTGGCTCGCGAAGGTGTGAAGGTGCATGTTGCTCCTCTCGAAGGAAAGCGTACTCCGATCAAGCTTTCAGCCGCCTATTTGCCCAAGTCGGTGGAATCCGGCGCGGAGGTGAATGCGAGGGTCGTGATCAAGAGCGAGGCCGAAAGTAAAACCTTCTCCACGCTTGGATTTGCCCTCAACAAAGGATTGCCCGAATCCGCTTTTTTTCAAACCGAACTCTTGTCCAGCATGGAAAAGACAATACCCAGGACAGGCATTGTTTTCGCCTCGGTTCCCCTCCGGTTCAGGGGCTTGGGATTACAGTATTTCGATGCCACGCTGGATGCCAAGGAGGTGGGCTTTCATCAACGACGTCTCTTTACCATGGTTACTAGGCCACCATACATTTTATCGGTGGGCGCGGATCACCAATGGACCCAGGCGATCGATCCCGAGATTGCCACGATCAAGCAATTGTCGCCGCAGGAGCTCAATGCGAAGGAAAACCGAAGTTTCAGCGCCTACGACGCGATCGTGGTCAATGCAGTGAAGGCAACCGATTTCAATTCACAGGTTCTTGAACGCATCGCCTATGCGGTCGAAAACATGGGAGTTGGTTTGTTGCTTATCAACGGTGACCACAAACCACTGGAGGAAACGGACCCTACTGTTTTGTTGAGCTATGCCGATACCCCGGTCGATCGAGTTCTTCCAGTCAGCGCAAAGCCCCGTCCCTTTCAGGAAAAGCCACCACCCAAACAGGTTTTTATGCTTATCGACGCTTCGGGCAGCATGCAGGGGGAGCGGATGGCATGCGCCAAGAGAATCGCCAAGCATATCGTCAACAATCTTCTTCGCCCCGAGGACCTTTTGGATTTAGTGGTCTTTTCAGATACGGATCAAGAACTCCTTCGAGACGAAAAAATGACGGATGCCGGCAAGGCGAAGGCCGTGAAGGCAATCAACGGGATATGGATCGGAGGTGGCACGAATCCCCGTAGCGCCCTGATGCGAATTGCGAACAAAAAGATCAAGAATGGTGGCATGATCTTTCTTTCAGATGGAGGTTTCGCTCCGGAAGCGATCAAGGTGCGACCTGACTGCAAAGCCACCATCATCGAAATCGATGGTTTCGCGCAAAACCGTCATATAATGGACCAGTTGGGCGATCTCTTCGTCGTCCAGACGGATTTTAATCCAGCGGGAATGACGATCCCTTATTTCGAACCGGAGAAGCGCGATAATTTCTTCACTTTTGGAAGCTTCACCCCTGCCTCCATGGCCAGCGTGTTGGGAGATCGCATGCTTGAGGACCCCGGCCTCGAGATGGAAGGGACCGCCGTTTCCTATATCAGGGAAGAGGCTCAACTTGTTTTTGTCCGACCCAAGGAGACGGATCCGTTGCTCGCCTATCGTAAGGCCTTCAATGGGGATGCGGGAGTGCTTACCACGGCTTTCCCGCAATCATGGATTGATCATCCGGAGGGAAAGAAAGCGATCACCGATTGGGTGTTGAGGGTTATCCCATTCACTCATCGTGACCGTTATTTTTTCGAAGTACAGGACTTGGGTGAAGACTTGCAACTGGACCTTACCTTGGCATCCGCTCCCCATGCTCCCAAGCCGAAAGTGAATTCCATTAGTTGTAAAGTGAAGCTGCTTTCCACCGGAGAAACAGTCGGAGGCGTCATGCAACCCACGATGGACAATTACGGCTCCGATTTCACGCGAAAAATCTCCCTGAACAGGACCGATTACGCGCAGGAAGCCTACCTTTTCATCGAGGAAGAGAAAGGGGAGGAAGTGATATCTCGCGTACAACGCATACCGCTCCTTGTGCCCCCTCGACTGGATCATGTAGCCAAAGCCACGGATGAGGACAATAGTTTTGGTACCAACGAGAAACTTCTCAAGGAACTGCAAGCCGCTGGAAATGGAAAATATCTGGATCCTCCCTCCGTTTTACAGCCCCCGACCAACCAAGATTTCATCGACGTCGGCGAGCCTTATTGGCCGTTTCTTTTCTCGGCAGGTCTAACTTTTTATCTCTTTGCCTTCGCCCTCCAACGCATAGACCCATGACTTCTTCCTCAAAAGCTCCTACATCCGTGGAGTTGGATATCGACGCAATTCAGTCACTCGTGTCCGGGTTGCGGTCCTATGGCAATGCGATTGTAGCCGGGCTGAAAAACGAAGACAGGTTTCCTACCATTTTGGATTCGTTTAGACAAGCCATCGACAATGGTTGGACAGCCACGGGAAACGACCTTGCGATGGATCCACCCTTGCCGAATTGGCAATTGTACATGTGGTCTCAATCCGGATTCTACAAAAGTTCGAGTTTCTTCCACAGTTTGTTCGTTGCCCCAATCCGAGATCTGTTTGGAGGCAAGTGGCGGTCAGGAGTCGAGGCTTCCGAAGAAGTGGAAACCCCTTCCCACGATCATCCTGTCACCTATCGTGATAAACTCGTCGGGCAAATCCGCGACCTTTGGTGGGGACGAGCGTCGCCGTCCTGTCCAGGGAAATTTTGGGAGATGATGGGCTTCATGGCATGGGGTTCCACCGAGTTCCAGTTATCTTATGCCGATACCATTCGTTCCCTGTTGCGGGAAAGATACATTCTTTCTCCCGATGAAAGAAAGGAAGTGCCTGCCCTTTCCCCGAATACTTTTTGGCTTCTCTTGTCTCTTGCCCATGCAAGCTTGAATCCGCGGTTGAACCATGCTCATCAACAAGCGGTGTCGAAAATTCGTGTCGCGGCCAGGTTTCAAGCGCAAAGACAGTCCTGGGCCGGATTCTGGGACCAGTGGTTTCTTGGGGAAATCTTCAAACGGAGAAAGGATAGGAAAAGCTTCGATTTCTTTGCATTGAATCAATACTTGTTCCATCTCCCCCTTTTCAACCCCAACTCTTCGGTCGCGGTCGCGGATAGTCCGGAGGCATCGATTTCAATACCCATTAATAAATTGCAAGAAACCGTACCCCTTTGGTACACCAAAAACATCGAAAATGTTTAATCAAACAAAATTAGCCGAAATCGCTTTTGAACATGCGGCCCCACTGAAGGATCTTTCCTATATCGAAGATGCACTCAGGTCTAGATACGGTGGAGCGAACAATGCCATTCGCGCATTGATTTTGTCGGTCGCTAGTGGAGAACCCCTGCTTTTCATAGGCCCTCCGGGCACTGGGAAGTCTCAATTGATCCGCGATTTTTGCGCCCTCTCAGGGATTGACCTGAAAGGATCCTCTGATTCGAAGTCAGACAAGGTGGGTTATTTTGAATACCTTCTCACTCCCTTTACGGAACCCAGTGAACTGTTTGGCTTTTACGATATACCCAGCCTGCAGGAGGGGTCCCCGAAGCGATTGGAAAAAGGGATGATGCAGAATGCGAAGGTGGTCTATCTGGACGAAGTGTTCAATGGCTCGAGTGCGATTTTGAATTCCATTCTCACCTTCATGAACGAGCGTGTGTTTCATGAAAGGGGGACCCGCAAGGAAGTTGCCATGGAATACATGTTCGGAGCAACGAACCAAGTGCCTGAAACCGAAATGCTGCGCGCTATATTCGACAGGTTCCTTATCCGGTACAGAGTCAAGAACGTCCCGAACAAACTGCACCCTTTCAAGGAGTTGATTCATAAAGGTTGGTGGCAAACCTATGGCAAGTCCACCACCAGCTCTTCCGGGAAGCAAAATGGGACAGGTGAATTCACCGCTTTCAAGAATCTCTTGAAAGGATTGGGAAACATGAGGCAATCTCTTCGTGAAGGCGTAGTGGCGTCTCGCGAACTAATGCCGGAAAGGGAATCCAGTGTTTACACGAAATTTATGCAATTGGTCGAAATGACCAGAAGTTACGGACTCTCTCAGATGTCCAACAGGCGTATCATCAAATCTCTTTGGGTTCTTTGTATTCACAAGATATACGTTGCCGTTCGAGAAAACATTCGCACCTGCTCCCTCGAAAAGCTGGGTAGTAAGAAAGAATGGGATATTTGGAATGGTTTGGAATGGGATCCTATGGGACCCTTTTCGGCCCAGCAGGTCATTCAAGGCATACAGGACGGTACCTTGAGTCCCATGACCATGTGCTCCAACAGGTTTGCCGGTGAACCTCAGCGCATTAAGGACGCCATTCCCTACGAGCACCGTCCCATGCCTGAAAAAATTGGGATTGATAATGAGGATTTGATGCTGATTCCCAAATTTCTCCTAGACAAGGAAGACCCTGAGCTGACTCTTAAAATGGAGCGGACTTTGGCTTCCGCCGACGATTATGGATCTTGAGGTCTCAAAAGTCCCTTGCAGTGTTGGTCAGAGAGCTGTTTTCGACAGCTTTTCCAATCTGGAGCCACGCGAACGTCGTTTGGCGGAAGCCTTGTTTGTTTTCGGTCAAAACCGTCACCTTGGCATTACCCCCGGGGTGGCTCGTTCGATCGCCTGGGCGATCCTTAACCCCGACCATGGCGATTCCCATCCGGAACCTTGGAGCTCACTCTTGAAGCGGCTTTTGAGGCAGATTGATTCTTTGCATAACGGAAGATTGGAAATCGAGGAGCGCGTGAACACGGGGCGCAGGCAAGTGGGACTTTTGAAATCCGCTCCGATTTACCTTTTGCTCCGGGTGATCCTTCCCATGGTGGAAGTCGCCACCCGAAAGCTTGGTCGAACGATTTTATTTTCCGAATCGGACAAAGGCGCGTCACTGAGCTTGAATCAGTATTTGGAATATGAACAAGCATTGATTCAGTCACTGGTGAAGGTTGCTCGAGATAACGATCGTTCAATGGATCTTTTCTGGTCGGAGCGAGCCGCCGTTCTCTCCAGTTACTTGAGGTTCAAGAAACTGAACGATAACGATGGTGGCCGATTGCCGGAGATGGATCCCGCGGCCTTGGCTTTTTTGCTTCGATTGAACCCCAAGGTGAGAAGTTTGTCGGTCAACGACCAACAGATGCAACTTCCGGAAAACGAACAGCAGATTCAACCGATCCAGAAACAGCGTGAAGGGGGAGTGAACGGTATCAAGATCACGAGGAGCTTGGACGATATTGGGGCGATTCTGCACAGTGAATTGGCGTTCCCGTCCTTGATGTTGATGGATAAGTTGTCGAACGAGGGTTTCATGGTCAATGAGCGCAACCCCAAGAAACAAGACAACCGGGACGTGCTGGTGGTTGGCCTCATGTCTCCCGATCTTTGCTCGGAAAATACCTTGGGATGGTTGAAGGCATGCTGGTTCGATGCAATGTCGAGACTCAGCTTGGTTTTACTAAAAGCCAAGCTCTTCAAGAGTGAATTGGATTGGATCCAAGCCGATCGTTCGGGCAATTGGAAATCTTTTCATTATCCTCTCGAGCAACTGGCCGACTCGGAAATCGTCACGGAAAACTTTTCCCAATGGTATAGGGGACAATTCTTGACCACGTTAAACTGGTTGCCCGACTTTTTGTCGGTTGGCTCCCCTTTGCCCAAGATGAGGAATGGCAATCATTCAGTGGGTGAGGAGGCGGACGCCACTTCCGCAACTTCCTCCGTCTCGGTGGATGACCGATGGATCAAGGAGGCATGGCAAAGCCATCTGGATGAAAGAGCGCTCACTTCCTCCGAAAGCGATTCCGCCCAAGAGTGGACTTCCCAATACCGATACGTACACGTCATGATTTTCATGCCTGCTGCATTAAAGACAGAGGGTGAAACACCGTCTTCGAAGCTAAACCGATATTTGAGCCAGCTTGCCCTGTCGTCTCAATCCAAGAGATACGTCAGTATTTCATGGATTCCCGAATCGTTTAAAGACATTGAAGATCTCTCCTGCTGGTTCTCCCACAGCGTGTTGCATCTCAAGTCTCAAACTTCAAGCGCCTCGCGCGACGATGCGATGATTACTTCTTGGTTGGTGAACGGCTGGATGAGGAACTTGATCAAGGAAATATGGAATGAATGACCGCTTGTATTCCTTTGACGAGTTAAACCCCGAGGAAGCGCTCGGGATGCTTGCAGCTTTGCCGGTTCCCGCGAAGGGGAAATCCTTGATCAAGGATATCCGCATCGGGTTGCAAAGGACCGCCTTCGGGTGTCACGCATCGCTGTTTTTTCCTGACCCGCACATGGAAAAAAACAGGGCTTCCAAAGTGAATGCCAAGGCCCAATTTCTCAAGGCAATGGTTGACTGCTACCATGAAATCAAAGGGAGAGAACCGGCTCACGTTCCTTCCGAGCGGCAAGGATCCGAACTGGAAAAGGGATTGATGGGCTTGATATTGAATTGCATGCAGTCCCCCGAGGACCCGACTCCGATCGTGGAGGAGGAAGTAATGGTTGTCTCCCGGGACGTTACCGCTGGTGTTGCGGCTGACCAGTTTCACCATATTCAACTGCATGCCTCCTTCGCTTACATAGCCGAGGCCGACAGCGCTCTGACTGGTGAGCATTACTACTTGTTTCGCGTAAAGAAAGACAAAGCGCGAAAGTCCACCTTCAACTCAATGCTGGGAACGGGGATTTTGGAATTTGCGGAGCTCTTGAATTGTTTCGACGTGGGGGAACGGCATATTTACCTGCCTCAAAAGCACACCGTCCAAGTAGGCGATTCAACGAAAGACACTCCCATTCTGCCCGGGGCGGCGGCCGTGAACGACTTTTGCTCGATTCTTCTTCTCTTGCAAGACGGAGGGACCCTTTCTCCACCTGCATCCGGTACGAGCCTTGCGGCTGTTTGCCCCATTGATTCGGTAGAAGAACACGACAGTGAGGGCGGAGCGATCTATCATCTGTTGTATCTCGGACAAGTCAGGTGGCTTTCCCAGTATGATCCTCATCTCAGGCCAGTGGGAGTGGAGGAGTACCAAGTTCATCAACTGGTCGACAGCGGGAAGGCCCAAAAGGCTTTGAGGCCGGCGATTGCGGACGTCAACGCCAATGCGGGATACAGGCTGGAGCTACGTCAAGTGGAGTACGAACAGGACAATGAGCAAGAAAGGGAAAAGGTAAAAGAGCAACTCGCGGAATTGGAGCATCGCTTGGAATACTTGAATGGGGCCCGAGTACCCGCCCCGCAACTTTTCCGCTTCACGGCTTCTCAGCTTCCGGCCTTGGCTTTCACTTTACGAAGATTCCATGTGAAGTCGCTCGAACAAGGAGCCATAACCTACGGGTTTCAGTCGAACCGAGATTATCCTCAGGGCGTGCATTACCTTTTTGTCGACGTCAGTCGTTCCGTTGAGCTGGAGGCGAATCCCATTCCCTTGCTCGAGGGAGTGACGGGTTCGCCCATCCGCTACCAAGTGGATCCGTTGTGGGCGAGGCACTACCTTCCTCACTCTTCCGACTCCCTGGTCTACGTGCCCGAAGGATGTACTCTCTATCCACCTTTGCACGACTGGGAAACGGAAGGTTCCGACGACTACTTGAGGGCTGTCATGAAAGGTTGGTTCCATGGACGAAACGGGGGACTTGAAATTCCCAAGAAGCCCATCTACGTATTCGACGGGGTGGCTGGCCCCGGGCGCCGCATCAACGTCACGGTGCTGAACAAGGACTCTTTTGTTCCCATCAAACACAAGCTGGGCTGGATTAACGACAACCTCCAAGTTTACGAGTCATTCCCGATACAGGACGTCATCAAGGGGCTCGCTTCCTTCGCTAGTCGGCGGCAGTTGTCCGAAACCCTCGAGACGAAGTCAAAGGAGATGTTCTCCACTCTCCAGGCGGAATCGGAACAGGTGCTGGCCCAGTCGAATGAAATGATTCAACGCGCGAGTGAGGAGATCATCGCCAACGTGGAGAGCTTGGTCGAGGGCTACCATGAGGAAATACCTGACTTCATAGACTTCGTTAAGAAGACGACCAGGGAACTGAACACTCAGAAGAAGCGGGTCAACGCCTTCTACAACCAAAGGGAGGACATTGAAAAGTTTCTCTTTGAAACCGAGCAAGGGATAGATGCGGTTAGCGCGCTTACTGAACAGGTGAAGACTGAAATAGCTTTTCTGCGAAGTCACGTGGGCTTGTCCATGAAGAATTCGGACCAAGCTCTCCGCGAAATGAAGCAACAGGTTGGTGAAAGGATTACCTTGCTGGAGACTCATAAAAAAGCGCTGCTCAAGCGTCTCAAGACCGCTCACCGGATTTTTTCAAGAAAATCGTAGGTATGAAGGCAGACTTGAAAGCGAAGTTGTCCACGGACCTTGCAGGCATAAGGAGCAAGGTTGAGGGGCAGGTCTCGGAGATGACCAAGCTGAGTGAACGTTGCGAACAGAATCTCGAGATAGTCGTTGAGCGCAAGGAAAGCATCAAGGATATGTTGAAAACGCTTTTTGAGAGGTGGAGGGTTTTGCTGCTGAACAGGAGATCGCTGATGATGCAATTTCCTCGGGATTTGAATAAAAGCACCGCTCGAGCGAGCAATTTCACCCTTTTCTTCTTTTTGCGACCAGGGGTGTTCAAACTGCTCCTTATCAATCTCACCGTGTTTATCCTGGTGTGGCTCGTGCGGATCATTTGCGCCGCCTTGCTCCTGGGGCTTGTGGGATTGGCTTTTTACGCACTGATGGAATTAATCGACATGGTCGGGGACTTGATTCAAAGCGACAATCCCGCCGACGTCTCGAAATCACTGTAACGGAATCCGGCCTTATTCCCCTTACGTGACATGAAGCCCCTTTCATCTCCCTATCTTCAAAAAATCAACCCACCCGGTCTTCTGGAGATTCTGATGATCGCGCTGCGCTTCCTTGGGAGCGTGGTGGTATTCGGGCTTTTGGCCTTTGGAGTTAAGTACTTGCTGGGATTGGCAACTCCGGAATTCCACGATGACGTATTCCTCTATTTAAAGGGTAATTTTTATGCCAAATATTTTCCATTCAGTTTGGCGTTTCTTGGCGTATTGGTATTGCTTGCAGCCTACAACTTCTTTGCCTTCGTGAGTGGTAGGTCACTGGTGCGATCGGTGTATTTGTTCTTGATCCGCCGCTTTCTCCACGTCCCCGGTTTTGGAAAAACGGTCATGTTCTTGGCTCGGGTGACCTGTCGCCTCCGACTGAGACCCAAACTGTTGGAAAACGTCATTGTCACGGATTGCGCCATCTGCCTCGACGCGCAAGCTCGCAATCTCGGCAAAAGAAGTCATGGCAGACGAATGAAGTCGATTGCAAGGCTTCTGCCTGAGATAACGAAAATGTCTCGTCCACCCGTCGCCCTGCAGTTGAAGAACCTGGAAATGATGCTTCGCGCCTTGATTCTTTTTGAACTGCGAACCGGTGGTTCCTCGAGTAGTCCGCTGGCCAAGACCATTGCGGCTTCAGGCTTGCAGCTCATCCGTTGTCTTTCCTCCTCCCAAGGCGTCGCCACGGATGACCTCCGGGAGATCCCATTGGATTCCTTTCGTTATTTGGATTTATTGCCTCAAGTGGAGCTTGTCTTCAACCAATTCTTCCCAAAGGACGTCCCTGCCGAAGAACTTGAAAATTCACTGGATAGTGACGGCATGGATGACTTCCAAAGCTTGCTGCGCCAACACCAACAAAGGGAGAAATTGTTCGTTGGCATAGGGTTGAAGATCGAAGCGTGTTTTTTCAGCAATGCCAGCGAACCTTTGCCTGAGCAGGTCGCTCAAATCTCCGGATTGGTGGACGAGGACGTGGCAACGGCGAGGGCTTCGGGCGACCTCGCCCTCGGTCTTGCCCTTTATCTTTCGATGACAACGAACCGATTTGAAATCATCAACGGTTACAAAAATGCCGTCGAGGTTCTCGAGTTTTGCCTCGATCTGCTTGAGGAGAAAAGCGATTCATCCTTGAGTCTGTGCAAGTACCGTTTGCTCCCCTTGACGGCTTGTTTGGATGAGCCTTGGACGCATGGATTGTTGGCTGAGGTCAAGCAGAGTCAAGTCACGACCAGACATCTGGATTGGTTGGATTCCGCTTTTCAGGAAAACGGCATCCTTCATCAGGAGGATTTCGTTCATGCCGCTCGCCCGGCGGATTCGGAAAGCCTGCATGCAGGACCTGATTTCGATCCTCATTCCGCTACTCCCGTTCGAGCAGGTCGTGAAACCTCTTCCGTTTCATCAACGAAACCCTCATGAAAATCAATTGGAACAAGTTTCATTCCATTCGTTCGTGGAGGGAAAGTCATTTTCGGCAGCAGGCCAAAAAGACCAAATTATTCAGGAGGTTGGATGGGTCTGCGATTTTGCTTATTTTCGGTCTGGTGGGGATGGTGGCCTTTTTCTGCTTGGGATTAAGCCATGTCCTCCAAAGGGTCGGGGTTTTCGATGATCCCATCCTGCAACTGGTCGAGGATGAAAGGAAAGTAGACAACTTTTGGAAAAACAGACGCAAGAACCCCATTTTCGACGGGATTTATCATCATCATGACGGGAAGATTTACCTTTCCTCTCAAAATGGCGAAGTTCACCATTACGATCCTCGCACCAAGTTATGGGGGGGCGAGGAGACTTTTCCCGAGGATGGTCCGATCACTCCTGAATTCACCCAGTTGCGTTCCGGTTCAGGAGCTTCCAAGAACGCGATCTCCTTCGGTCACGTAGAACCTGACGTCATATGGGCATTGAATGACGATGGTGGTTTGGCTCGAAGAGTCTCCGGGATATGGGAAGTCGTGGTGGGTGACCGGCATGCCTTTCTTGATGAAAATTCCTCGACCATCACCTCGGCGGCGGTGTCGAGCGATTCCTCGGGTACCCAATGGATCATGCTGGGGAGCGCGGAATCCGGTGTCGGCATTTATGATGCTTCCACTCATTCATGGAGAGAGCAATTGCGTGAACGAATCGCGGAAAAACTCGATTATCCCAAGCGAGTGTCTTTCGTCTCATGGTTTGATGATCACTTTTGGGTGGTGGTCGACGACGAGCTTGGCAAGGACAAGATTTTCACCGTTTCGATCGATGACGATGGCAGTGGTTCGCAC
Organism: Opitutia bacterium; assembly: GCA_002721705.1. Lineage (GTDB taxonomy): Bacteria > Verrucomicrobiota > Verrucomicrobiia > Opitutales > Seribacteraceae > UBA2993. The sequence goes on along the minus strand of PBLJ01000015.1, from coordinate 11,698 downwards.
AAGCTTGAGGTGGCTCCCTATTCAGTGCGTTCGGGTTTGCGAATAAAGGATTTCGAAGTCGACCAAGCGGCCTCCTGCATATGGCTTTTGGCGGAGACAAGCAGCAGTCAGGTTGACGGTGCATCGGATTGCACTTACCTCGCCAAGATTATGGGGTCGGATGAACGCCCTCGGGTGGTCTTGGACGAAGGGGACGTGCTCCCGGATTTTTCCACCGCCGACGTCCAGTTCATGCAACAGGTAGGCGATACCCTGGCGATTGCCGGCAAGAAGGGAGTCTTCACTTACGACCTGCAGCGGCATTCATGGGAAAGGGTTTCTCCTGAACCGACTTTCTCATTTTTGAGGACGTCCGATGGCCAAGGTTTTTATTTCGCTTACGGGGACATTACCAATGGGGGTGTCGGCAAGTTTTCATTTGCCCAAGGCAGGGTTCGCAAAACGCTTCTTCGGAAACCGATCCAGACGCTTTTCCTTGGACCCGATGGCCAATGCATGGTCATGACCGACAATGCGGGGTTGTATAATGAACTTTTTCTCGTGGAGGAAGATTTGGGAGCCTTTCAGGCGAAACAAGTGTACGAGGGGTCCTACACCGAGTTCGACCCGGAGCAATTCACCGCTGCGGTAACCTTGGACGACAATGGCAAAATGCTCTTTTTCGGCCCTGAAGGTATTTTGAAACACGACGTCAAACGAAGGACTTTCGAAGATTTCAACCTCAAGGGTAATTCCCGCCACGAATTTTTATTGTCGGACGAACTCTTTGTTTTGCGCAGTGGAGATGAATTCTTCCTGTTCAGGGATGACCCGATTGGCGCGGTGATTAAGCAGATGGCAGTGGACGAGGTGAAAAAGGATAATTTCCTCCTCCGTCCGGATGATCCCGTCCCCGTGAGTGGAGGAGATTATTTGACCGCGAAACAATGGGGTGGAGCCGGCTTTAGCATCCGCATGAGAGACCAGAACGTATATCTTTATTCTCCTCCACCCAATCGCCATGATCGTGTGATGGTGGGCCAGGGCACGAATTTCGATTTAAGTGACCTTCGCGACGTCGCCTTACTGGGCGACAGCCTCTGGTTTACCGATGGCGATCAGCTCCATGAGTACGAGATGAGCGCAAGGTCATGGCAACCGTCCGAGAACCCCGATTCTTACGAGGACATCGAGTCATTGGTTTCCTTCCGCGGCGCTTTGGTGGGAGAAACAAGCGAAGGGCAGTTGGCCAACGTCCTGACGGGAGACTCCTTTCTTTCGGACAAAGGTTTCCGCTATCAACTGGCTTCTCAGCCCAATGGTCTAGAGTGCCTTGGAGATGGCGACTTGATCGACGTTTTTCCTAACGGTGATACCTTGTACCTGGCAGGCGAGGGCCACATTTGGAGTTATCATTTGCAGGAAAGAAGCGTCGATGATGATTCCTGGGATCGATTGAATGCCACGGACATCAGGATTGTCGGTGTCGATCGTGTCGGCGAACCCATTTTTTGGTCGCCCAAGGTGGGAAAGGCATGCCGTGGTGACGACTTGATCGAGCCTTTCTCGGATTCCGTGCTCAACCTTTCCATGGATGCCAATTATATATGGTCTGTCCGTAGAAATGAGGAAGGTGACAAGTACTTGCGGGCGGATAACCTCCAGACCGATCAGTTCGGGATCTTTTTCAAGCACCCCAAGCCGGTTGGAGTGGCAGATGGAGCGACGAGGATCCTGGATGCTCGATTGGCTGGAAACGAAGCCGTCGTCGTGGCAACCGACCAAGGTCTTGCCTCCTATTATCCCGGGTGGCGCTCATGGTTTGAGGTAGACACCTTGGACGTCATGGAAAGGCCGGAACGGATATACAACTTGGCCAACAATTTCTTGGTGCTGGAGCAAGATCGCAAGACTGGTTCAGGGGTCGAGGTTAACCTGGTGACCTTGCCTCTTCCGAGATTCAGCGAAGAGAAAATCAAACTGAAAAGCAATAGTTTCGAGGAAGCCAATTCGGCCAGTATTTTGGCAACTGCTTACGATGAGCCGAATGGTCGAATGGCTTATCTCACGAAATCAGGAAAGGTGGTTGCATTCAACGCATTCAACNCNCAGGAGACCGTGNTNCTGAATGNGCAGGGATATAGCGAACAAGGNCCTGATCCGGATGAAATCTGGAGAGTTTACGACCAACAGGGGAACAATGGGCATTACCTCTTCGCCACCGAAGACGCGCTTTGGAGGTATGACGTCAACAGTCGCCTATGGAAGGAATTCGAGCTGGATTTCCCGGGGGTGTCGGAACCTGCGGTGACCAACGTGAACGTGGAATTCCAAGCCGGTGAACCCATCGTTGGCGTAACAGCCGAAAAGGAAGGTGAAAAATACTTTTACCATGGCTACCCGCAAGACGGGGAGGTGGAACTGGAAACCATCTTCTCCACGGGATCTAAGTATTTCTCGGAACTAGCCGGAAACCTAATGGACGTACAGTCGGATAGATACGATCGAGGCGATCCGGTTTGGCGATTTGTGCTGAAAGACAAAATAAAGACCTATGATCCTCGGAGGCGGCGCTGGAACGACGACTTGGAACTCGGCGAAAAATTCGATCGGGTGAGCTATGAAAAAATGCACCCCAACAATACCAACATCGTCGTCATTCAATGCAGCACAGGCAAGGAAAAGACTTGGTTTATCCATGAAGCCAACAATGCGGACGGGACCATTAATCCATCCTTCTCGGAATTTGCCACCTTCAAGCTCAAGCCCAACGACAAGGCATCCCCATTAATCGATAAGGAGGCTTACGTTTGGCTCTTGGATGAAAATTACCAGGTGATTCGGATGACTTACGTCGATGGCGGTTCCTATTCTGTCGGGGTGCCGAGGTGGCCAAAGCCTTTCGAACTCGATCCAGCTTCGATCAAGGGCGCTTACGAATGGAGCGTTGCATCCAGGCAGTGGGATGACCTGCTCATCTTCGAGAGCGCGACGGGTTTGAGAATCCTCATACCCTCCAAAGGGAAGGAGATTGAGCTGGAGCCCGATGCGAAGGGATTTTCCGGCGTAGAGGAAATCAGAATTCGCCTGAAGGGAGGGCAATTGTGGGTGAAGAACCCAGACGGTTACCTAGTCCTGGAACGAGACGGGCCAGAAGACGTCACTTCACTTCTTCACAGTGGAATCAAGAAGGTGGTGTTTGACCTGAATGACAAAGTCTGGGGCCTGCGCGGCAAGGACTGGCTACTCTATGACCCCGACCTCGACCAACCGAGGTTCATCGACCCAAGGAATCAAGTGATTTCCAGTACCCGAGTTTCAGTGTTTGCCCGCGATGGAGTCCCGATCACTGGCGTCGATGACAAGGGATTCCTCTATTACCAAAAGCAGGGAGATTCCAAGCTGTCGAAGTACGCAGTCCCCTTGCCCAACTTCATTTCCCCGGGCAAGGTCCACAACGTCGTGCACGACAATGACCAGGGCGACAATTGGTGGGTCCTGACGGAAGACGCGCTGTACCACCTGCTCATGGTCAACGTAAAGGTGCCTCTCTTGAGTCCCGCTCAACTCTTGGACCCGGATTGGGTGGGTGATACGCCCTCGAACCAAAAGGTACCGGTCAGTGCCTTGCCTATTTTGGCCATCCAAAAGAAAATACCGTTGAATCGCGCCGACTTCGATCGCATTAAGGGAGCCGTTGCCGTGCAAGATGACCTCGCGGAGGGAATCACCTTTTTTCTGTTGGAGAACGGGGCTCGCAGTTCGATTAGTTGGAACAGCGCGAGCGGCTACGCCAAAGTTGCGGGCAAGAGAAGGCATGGCGTTGCCCCTGCGCTGATTCCCAACGAGTGGCCTGCAAAGAAAAAATGGGTGAAGAGGCTGGGAAACAAGGACTTCTATGATCCTGTTTTCGATATCGAGATAGGCCCGACTGATGAAATATCCTTTTTGAGGCCATCCGGCCCATTGTTTGCCAATGCCAACACGAAAGTCGTCGAGAAAAAGCGGTTGGACGAGAAATACTTGAAATCGGCCACTCCTCGTCCGTCTCCCCCTCTCGGCGTCGGTTGGCTTGCTTGGGACCGAGTAAAGAAGGAATTCAAGGTGAAGACTCTTGGGAACGGGCTTCCCGTCATGAAGAGCATCTCCCCATCCAAATTGATTTATCAAGGCAAATTATTTTTCGAGGGGATCGAGTCCTTGATCACTTTTGCTCCTGATTTGCATTGGTCGGCCAATTTCTTTGGTGTCATGCAATATCCGAATAAGCGTCTCCAGCTGGATGATTCCGAGATAGCCGTAACCTTTGCCGTGGATACGATCAAGTCGCCCATCACCGGTGCCCATGGGGGTTTTGTTTCCGGACGAAATCAATATCGTTTCGGACAAGGCGTTGCCCCATTCAATGCATTGGCCCCCATTTCATTACGAAATCAGGGCGTGGCGGTTATGCAAGAGCACGTCACCATTCCTGAAGTGAAAGGCTGGATTTTGGATAAGAACCGCAGGAAGCGTAAGCTTTTCCACAATGATGGTGGTTTCATCTTCGATGCGAACCGTCGAGCCTTGGCTTTTTCCGGTCAACAGCTTCTCATCCAGACCGATGCGGGGATTCATCCTCTGGATTCCTTCAATGCATTTGATCCGGGTCCGAATGATGCCGCCTGGAGAGGCTCAGGCGTCTTGGTCGGTGAAGCAAACAGAGCCTTTCTCAAGGAGGGACAAAACCAGTGGCATCACTGGAATGGAGCTGGATGGAATGCCCACCCCAGTGATCCTGCCCACAACCGTTCATGCTTTGATGATCAGACCTGGAAATGGAGCATGGTGAACAATACGTTGAAAATCGACCTCAAGGGAGGCCTTGCTCACAATTTCCACTATCTTGTCGGTGGCGAAATCGGGTTCACCTCGGATCAATTGAATGATGCCACGGCTCATAATGGATTACTCTACCTGGCCACGGATGCCTTTTTCGAGGCAGGCGTCACCGTACTGCAACTGCAGAGCCTAAATGGGCCGCGGTCTCCGCCAGTCGCCAATTTGAAATCCCTGCGCAACCTAAGAAGCCATAGCGGCGATCGCTTGATCAAGGAATCTACGAGGCGGTCTTACGAGGAGTGGAGTGTTCCCGGAAAACAATTCACTCCCCTGCAGGGAAATCCATACACCGACGTCTTGCTGGCCGAATATGAAAACCTTCGTTTCCGAAAAATGGGTCAAGCGGTTGTCAAGGAGATCAAATTGGCGAACCCGCAAGGGGCGCCGAACTGGGTGAAGTTCGGATTCTCTCCAACAGGTCGATTTGCGTTCGATGAAATCAACTCCATAACCACTTATAAGGACATGGTTTTCCTTGCCACCGACACGGGGGTTCAGGTCTACAACCAGTTCCCCCTCGACCTGAACGGCCCAGCGACTCATTTGATGAGCGTGAGTTCAACTGGTGGGCCCGCTCCGTCCTCTTGGGTGGGGCAGTCAATTGCTTCAAGCTTGCACGATTCCTTGGTGGCGAAGTTTGCGAACTCATGGGTAAAGACCACCAACGGCCAGCAGTGGACTGCCGTGTCGACCCCTCCCAAGGAGCGAGTGCGCGTCTTAAGTTCCATGATGCTTTGGAGCCAAGACATGAGTGGTGACCTTCAAGGATTTTACAGCACGGACAAAAAGAAGTACGGCATTACTCAGCTCGCTTACACGGTGGACCTTAATGATGACCGCTTCTTGCACGACCGCGTCAGTGACTTCATCGATTTCGAGGGCGACTCGTTCACGGTCTGGGCAACCCCGGGTGCGGGTGGGAGGATGGTGACTTGGCATGAAGATGATCCCCGGGGCGGCATCGAGCCCAACAGGGTCAAGAATTTCCATTTTGAGAGCTTGGATCCGCATCCGCTCCTTCGGATCGAGAAAACGTTCAAGACCTTCAGCGGAACGGTAATTGAGCAAGGGGTCTATTTGAAGGTCGGCGAAACCTACCAACGGTTTCACAATGAACAGTTCAACGCGGTCAATGACCCGGATTCCATCCAATTGCTGGAGAATCGCCGTCGCTTCCTTCCCGTTCTTTCCCACGACCGGTTCAGGTTGGAACTGGACATGCGAAATGGAGGTCGACCCAAACCTTTCGAATACCGCATGTCGCATGAAGACGTTTGGCAACCAGTCGATTGGTCGTCTGTCGGAAACACCAGTTCCACCACCATAGACCGTTGGGACAATTGTTTTTTCACGAATGATTCCCTATGGGTCGCCAGCAAGGCGGGCTTGGTTGAATTCAAACTTGAACCCTGGAGAGAGGAAGCGGATGGTTTGCGGTTCGACTATCACCTAGAGCCCTTGGTCATTCCCCATGACTCGCAAGGGTCGAAGGTTACTGATTTCAAGGAAGGAACTGGCGGGAACGTTGCCATACGGTTCGATCGCAAGAGTGATCGAGTCTACCAAGTCGATTTAGGGGCGGGCCAGGACACCGGCGTTTTCACGCCACAGTCCACGGATGTGTTTTCCGAGGAGCAATTCGTGAAGACAGGGTATTGGGAGTGGAACCTCAAGAATCGAGTCGGCAATTCTCCCTATGGTGACGTCGAGGGTGTCCTGAAGACCGAGGAACCCCTTCGCTTGGAAATAGATGGAGGCCGTTTCCGAATGGATAAAATTCATTCCTTGGCGGTGAACCCTTTCACGAAAAACCGCTTGGAGGTAGCGACCGATGACGGGTGGTTCCGGTTCGATGACGAGGAATTGCACATCAAGGACATGTTGCGACCAGACGAATTTGAGTTGGACGTTTCCGAAGTGCGGCATATTGGCGTGATCAAGCGTAAGGAAATGAATGGCGGAAAGCGCCTGCTTGTGGAGGACGTGGAGGGGAAGATGAAAAGTATCCCCGAGGAGGGAGAATTGGACGATGAAAACGAACTACGTGAATTCCAAGGTTCCGATGGATTTTGGAATTATCAGTCCGGGGGCGGGCCTGGTGATTTTCAATCCATCGAGATTTGGACGAACAGTGCTCTCGGCACTCCTCGCCGTCTCTTTAATAATGGGCGCTTTGGGGATGATTTCGTCTTGGGCTTGCCTGCCATGGCGGTGGATGAGACCGGTGGGATTTCCTACCACCTGCCAACCAAGGCGGGCATTTTTCAACTGAACCCGGAGCTCAGTCGCTTGGACCTTGCAGCGATCGAGGACGACGAACAACCAAGAGCAATCACCATGACACCCAGGGATTCAAGTTCCCCCCACGATGTCCATTTGACCTACGTCGCGGATGCCCACCTTCGCTTCTACAAGGGATCGCACCAATCCTTGAGCAACCTTGATCTCTTCTCGAAACCTGACCTCGCGCAGGCAATTGAAGAAGGTCCTTACGAGCTAACCACGGTCAGGAGAATAACGGCTGACGGCATCAGATGGAGTTATTTCGACAAGAACGAGGCGACACTTGCTTCCGCCTATATCGAGGTCAGTTCCATTTCCGAATACAAGGAAAGAAAGAGCGACTGGCGAGGTCTGGAATCCAAGATCTATTATGAATGCAGGGGTGACTACGTGACTTTTTGGACGCAATCCCCTGCAGGCGATGACAAGATCACCGAATGGACCGGTGACGTTCCCAGGAAGCTCGGAAAGCTAACCAAAGTGATCGAGTATACCTCGGTTGACCAAGGCTTGATCCAAGCGGACGTCGCCAAGTATTTCATGATTGGGGAAGGGGGAATGTACGAGATCGACATTGAAAGATTGATCGCTGAACTGACCCCACCCGGTTAATGGAGTCCGCTGGACGAAGTCTCCGATCAGTTGCCGGCCGAGCAAGTGCCGTCGTCGCAGGATCCTTCGGACTCGTTGCCCTCGATTCCTTGCAAGGCCGTACGTATCACCACCCCGGCATTGACCGCGGCGGTCAAGTCCACCGTTGCATTCACGGTATCTTGCGGGATGCCGGCCGCGAGAGCTTTCTCGATTCTTCCACCCGAGCAGTAGACACACCCGCGAGTGAGTGTGACGGCCAACCCAACCAAGTGCTTTTCGCGATCACTTAAGTGTTCGCTGGCGTTCGTTTGGTTGAGGGCTTCGATACTATGAAGTTCGTTTGGGTTCATGCTCTTGGGTTTACTTGCTCTTGGTTAGTCGTCAATTGTTTACAAGTACTTGGACCAATATTCGATTAGGCACCCTTCTGTTTTTCTCGTGATTGGCTTGCTTCAGGGGAATTACGCCCGATAATGGCCGTTATGAAGCTATCCAGTATTTTGGTTGCATTGGTTTTGCCGCTTATGCCTCTTTTGCTATCGAGCAAGGAGCCCTCCAAGGAGGAGCTGTTCAAGAAATTCGAACAGGCCATGGAAAACGTTCGGTTCTCGGGTCACTTTACCGTAACGGGCCGAAAAGTGAAGCCTGCGAAGGAAACCTACGAAATTCAAAAGGTCGAGAAACTCGGTGAGGGAGACTTATGGATATTCACTGCCCGTGTGAAGTATGGGGGCAAGGACGTGGTCTTGCCCATGGCGCTTCCCGTCAAGTGGGTGGGGAAAACCCCCGTCATCACGATGGAGAACGTCGCCTTGCCGGGTTTGGGTACCTTCAGCGCCCACGTCGTGATCGATGGCGACAAATATGCCGGAACCTGGGCCCATGGCGAGGTCGGTGGGCATCTCTACGGCACCATCGCGAAGATGAAGAAATGATCGAGCTCACTTGTTCCTTGGCGGTGGTAACCTTTTGGCGTTTGGTGGAGTATTAAGTATGGTTTCACTACGTCGTTCATCGCGCTTGTTAATCGCGCGCAAGATTTGAAACAGTCATTATGAAAAAGAACCCTATCTTATTGTTCTGCCTGACCACGCTTGTCGTGGTGGGGGTTTCCTTGGGTTATTACTGGGGCGCTTCGGGTGCGTCGAACGAGATTGATGACATACGAAACCTGCGTTCCGAGAATAAGCGTCTTGAAAAGAAAATCGAAGATTACGAGAAGGCTTTGGCTAACCTGCATGCAACGGCCGAATCTTTCAAGAAAGACGCCCAGCAAGCAAACCGTCGGAAATCTCCGACTCTCGAAAGCCCGGTTGTCGTGGAAGAGAAAAAGGACGAACGGGCGAAAATGACCTCCGAGGAGGTTGGCTTGGCCTTGCGCAATGCTTTTCTCGACTCCAATCCCATCACTCGCTCGGTCGTGTTTTCTCAGTTGCTGGCTGATCTTGACAGTGAAAACCTCGAGGCCGTTTTAGAGGTGTACGAGGATATTCCGATGGGTTTCGAGAACATGCACGAATACCAAATGCTCTTGTATGGTTGGGGAAAGTTCGACCCCTCTGGAGCCATCGAATATTGTAACAAGAGAGCTACCGGCATCGGGGCCGGTTTCGCTACGGCCGGCGTGCTTCATGGTTGGGCCAGCTCCGATCCTCAAGCTGCCCTTGCATGGGTACGGGCTCCTGAGAACGAGGGAATGTCCAAAATCTACAATTTCGGACTTGTTCGAGGCTGGGCTTCCCAAGACCTCACTGCCGCCACTGCCTACGTGACTGATTTGGATGAGGGAGGAGATAGGCATGAACTGGTCAAAATACTGACTACCGAGCAATTGAAGCAGGGCTTTTCCCCAACTCGGTTCTGGGTTGAGTCGATGGAAGACGAAAACATGAAAAAGAGCGCCTTTACCAACCTTACGCAGCAACGTTCACGGGAGCATCCCGAGGAGGTGGCTCAGTGGCTCAAGGAACACGCAGGCAAGGAATATGCGGATGCTTCCTTTGGACGTCTGGGGGATAATTGGGGGCAGCGAGATCCCGTGGCCGCGGCCAAGTATTTTGATGAATTGCCGGCTGGAGAAGGCAAAAACGAGGGTATGCGGGAGGTGGTCGAGCATTGGGCCAAGGACGATCCTGAAGCTACCGGTAATTGGCTCAATGAAAAGGAACCTTCGGCCGATATGGACCCGATTTACGCCACCTATGCCCGACAGGTCTCGGAGGAAGACGGCGCAGGGGCCATGCAATGGGCGGTTTCCATCACGGAACCGAAGTTGCAGAAACGAACCATCACCTCGGTCGGTCAAAATTGGTATCGTCAGGACAAGGAGTCGGTGGAGACTTGGTTGCCCGAGAGCGGATTGCCGGAGGAAACGCAGGAAGCCATTCGCAAACCGCCCAAGAAGAACTGGTGGCAGAGTTTACGCCCCAAGAAGTCCAATTGACCGGATGACATCCGATTGCCGACGCGCCCATGGGGTCGTTAAAAGGTGCAGCGGTGTCTGACTTCGCCTCCTGCGCGGTTTCTTGAAACCTTACCTTGTATGCAATCGTTTATTCTGTAAAATCCACCATATGAAAAATCAAATTTTGCTCTTTTGCTCCATTGCGTTTGCCGTGATTGGTCTCGTCGTGGGTTATTTCATGGGTTCCTTCGTTGAATCCGACGCGAGCGAAACCTCTGCCAAGCTGAGCGGAGAAAACGAGAAGCTTTCCAGCGAAGTAGCTGCCTTGCTCGCTGCCAACAAGAAGCTCTCCAATGACTTGGAAGCCACGCGCTCGCAAAACGATCGGCTTGAGGGCAAACTTGCTAATGCGAAAGGGAATAAAGACCCATTGCGGAATGAGTCTCAGGCCTCCAAGCCCAAGGCCGAGGAGGCAGGCATGTCACCTCGCGATATGAAAATTGCTCTCCAGCAAGCCTTGGACGATCCCGATCCGATCACGCGTGCTCAGGTTTTTGCCGACTTGTTGGCCAACCTGAATGCAGAAAACGTCGAGTCCGTTCTGGAGGTGTATCAAAACATGCCGATGGGTTTCGAGAATATGCAAGAATACCGTTTGTTGCTCTATGCATGGGGGAGATTCGATGCCCCCGCGGCCATTGCCTACGTTAATGAGCGCGACATGGGCATGAGGGGACACTTCGTCGCAACTGGTGCTCTCGAAGGATGGGCTAGCTACGATCCACAGGCAGCGATCAAGTGGATCAATGAACAGGATGACCAACGAGCGGCTTCCATCTACAATTTCGGAGTGGTTCGAGGTTGGGCCTCCCACGACGTAGCGGGCGCTGCGGAATACGTCACGTCTCTCGATGAAGGATGGGAAAAGGGACGCATGGTCGGCATGTTGACCTCTCAATTTCTCAAGGAAGGTTTTCCCGCCGCTCGGCAGTGGGCGGAAACGCTTGACGACGACAGCTTGAAGGCCAGCGCTTTCCGTAACCTTTCTCGTCAACAGGGGCGTGAAGAACCTGCAGAGGTGGCGGCATGGTTGAAGGAACATGCAGGGCAGGAATACAGTGATGGCTCATTCGAGGAGTTGGGGGAGAATTGGGGGCGCCGTGACCCCGCAGCCGCAATCGCCTACTTCGAGGATTTGCCTGCCGGCGAAGGTCGGCGCCAAGGCATGCTGGAAGTGGTGGAGGAATGGTCTCGCAGTGAGCCTGAAGCCGTCGGTAATTGGCTGAATGAGAAAAGCCAGTCCGATACTCCCTTTCCTGAGCTGGATGAAGCGATGGGCGAGTTCGCCCGCGAGGTTTCACGAGACAAACCGGCCGACGCGATGCAATGGGCCATTGCCATTCAGGATCAGGAGCTCAAGGACAGCACCATCACTAGGGTGGGCCAGAACTGGATGCGTCAGGACGAGGAAGCAGTCAAGGCATGGTTGCCTGAAAGCGGACTTTCGGAGGATGTGCAAAAGGCCATCGTTACTCCGCCCGAAGATGGAGGGCGTCG
>PBLJ01000014.1 GCA_002721705.1 Opitutia bacterium | reverse complement strand
AGGCACCAGCGCAGGTCACGCAGGTTGGCTGTGATTGGCAATTGCCCGAGTGCCTGCATGCGCACGAGGGTGACGGCGCAAGGATCTTGTCCCCCATACTTTCTTCGGTTCACGCGGCGTCCGAACGGCACCATGCACGGCGCCGCCACGACGTAACCTTTGCGCACGAACTGCAGGCCGTAGTCATAATGGCTTTTTTGAATGGCTTCCCCGACCCTCGGCAGGTCGGTTCGCCCCACGACCGTATCATTGCCGAACTCTCCGTGGCCATGAACGCAAAGAATGCCCGGCGCCTTATCCCCTTTGGCCAAGTTCTTTGGTATCAGGAGATAGACCGGAACGGACGGAATGCCATCCGCTTTCAGCAAGAGGTGATGCCTTGCATGGTCATCGAGCTGAACGATCTCCTCGACTGTTGCCTCCCAGTTTTTTGGTGGAGTCGAGTCACCCAGCAATTCACTCAGTTTGGCCTTGAACTTCTTTTGCCACTGCTTGCAGTCCCCTGCGGTTTTTCCTTGGAACAGCATGGAGAGGCGGGCCTTGTCCAAAGCCGCCCCGATATCGGCGTCGACGAGGCGTTTCGGGCTTTGCCCGTGTAGTCCAAGTGTGAAGGCCAAGGCGGAAAGTAGCCCGATGGTTCCGCCTTTGATGAACTTTTTGCGAATAGCGAAAGGCATGGGTGTTTTCTCGAAGGTCACGAAGGCGTCATTTGTCGAGGAACGGAAACAGGATCTTCAATTCCGCTTTCGAAGGCTGATGCCCGTACTCACAAATTTCAAATGCTTCGGCGTGCTTCACCGCTTTGCCGTCCTTTTCACCGTACCACTTGATCAGTTCATCACGATACTGGTTGGCGATCCGTCCCTGCCGATTGGACCATGAAGCGCGCAGAATCTTTTTGCGGGCTTCTGGATTGTCCGCCTTGCGCTTGATCAGGACAGACGGGCTGGCCAAGGCGCCTCCTTCGTATACCTGTGATTCCAAGGCATCTATAACGTGAAGTTTTTCCTCGAACACGTCATCGATGGAGACGGCTACGTCCGGCTTGAAGGGGTAGGGTTTGGTGAAGCGATCCTGAAAATAAAAGAACACGGGATGTTTCTTAAGGGGCGGCGTGTCCGGGCAGATGAACGGCACGGATACCATGAAGGCGGCATCCTGTACCAGCACCCCGGTATAGCGATGATCTGGATGGTAATCCCACGGTCGATGGGCAAACACCATGTCCGCCTGCCAATTGCGTATCAGCCTGGTGATTTTCTTGCGATTTTCCAAGGTGGGTTCCAGTTCGCCGTCGTGGATGTCCAGCACCTCGACTTCAATCCCTGCTCTGCGGGCAGCTTCCTGCACCTCCTTGGTTCGGCGAATCGCCAGCTGGCCACCGGCCACTTTCCAATGTCCGATGTCACCATTAGTCACGGAGACGAACTTCACCTTGTGACCTGCCTTTGCCAGCTTGATGGCGGTGCCGCCCATTTGGAATTCGGCATCATCGGGATGAGCCCCGAATGCAATGATCCGCAGGGGTTTGTCCGCGGCGTGGAGGTTGGCTGCAAAAAAGGCAGCTAAGAGAATAACGGAAACCAGGTATTTTTTCATGGGGTGATGTACGTTCAAGTGCAACAGGTCATTCGAGGTATGGGTCATGGCCGTTCCCAGACAGCCGGCAGCTTCCTCGAGGCCGGGCCGAAGGTTTGGGACACGACGAAGCCGCTGGCCTGCGAAGTATAGAAAATTCGACCGTTGGACACCACTGCGCCGAGGCATTCGCGGGAATCGATGGCGGGTCCGGTTGAGACGAGCTTGCCGTCCTTGGACAAGTCGATCATGTCCATGTTGGCGCCGAGCACATAGGGTTCCGACATGGTGAATCGGCAACAGGCGTAGTTGTGGCCGATGCTATCCACCACCTTGCCTGTCTTGCGGTCGTAGACATTGCCTTTTCCGCGCAGGGCAACGGAGAAAATGAAACGTTTGCCCACCGTGACCACGTTCAAGGCGGAAGTGACGGGATCCGATTTCCAGACGAGGGAACCATCCTTGCCGTCGAGGCACCACACGAAGCGGTCGTTGGTGCCCTCCTTGGCCTTGTTGTAGCCACCGATGTATATGCGGCCATCCCGAGCGCTTAAGGTGCATTTCGCGGTTACGTAATAATCGGTCGTGAGCCACAGGACTTCTCCGGTTTTCGGTTCGATGCAGGCAGTCAGGCCATTGTTTTCAACGGGCAGACCACGGCGCTTCTTTTCGCTCGTTGCATAGCCGAAAAAGACCGAGTAGTAGAGCTTGCCGTCGAGGATGCTGATGCCGCAGTCGTTACCGCCGCGTCCATATTTGGTAAAATCCTTTTCCCAGAGCAGTTTCCCCGTCTTCAGGTCCCATGCCCAGATCCTGGGGCGATGGTTTTTGGGGTAATAGGGATTGGTGTTCGAATAGATCCAGCTCATCACTTCGCGGCCGTCCGCCTCGACCGGTTTGCCCCCGAAGGTGAAATATTTCTCCGTACCTTGGTAATCATATTCGCCGGATCCGGAGGCATAGATTGCAACGTCGCCGTGGACGACTGGAGGGAACTGTCGACTCCAACCGGGTGACCCGGTGAAAGGCTGTTCCCAAACCAACCTGCCCGTGGACGCATCCAGGCAGCGTATGAGTGAGCGCTTGATCCCGCCCTGCGGAACGAGCAATTTGCCGTCGACGTAGAGTGGTGAGGTGAAGGAGAGGTAAACGTCCGGCCAATATCGTCGCCACAGGAGGCGCCCCGTGTCTTGCTCTACCGCGATGATTTGGCCTTCCGCGGTATGAGTGTAAAGCCTCCCGCCGCCGCAAACCGGGAGGTGCTTCACGGTGCCCTCGAGACGTCGGGCCCAGCGCATGCGCAAGGGAGGTTCCAAGCCTTGGTCGTTGGAGTTGGAGCCGGCGAAGTCTCCGTAGTTGGTGTACCAATTGTACTTGTCGTCGGCGAGAGGGCCCTTGAGCGGACTGCGAATTTTCCAGACTTCCAAGTCCTTGGTCGGCAACTCAGCCTTCCCGTTGGATCCAAAGACATAGAGGTAACCATCTTCGCAACCTGTGAAGATTCGTCCATTCGCGACTGCCAATGGGGCCGAGATCGGTGAGCCAAATGCTGTTGCCAAGGCCTTGGTCTTGCCGTCCTCGAGCGACACCACCCGCAGTTTGCCGTCGAGGCCGCCGTAGACGGCATAGTCCCGTGTGAGAACGGGTGGGCAGATCGAGCCCGCGGCGGACAGAATCTCGGGCTTGTCCTTCCCCTCGCTGTGCCTGCACAGTCCCAGCCCGTGTTCGGGTCGCACCCGATAAACGTCGTCGCCACGAATGCTCATGGGAGCGAAACTGAGCAGGCCGGGCAGGCGGATGGTGGTCTCGGTGCTCTTGACGAACCCCAACTCCAGCTTGTCCCCAGCCAAGCGCATTTTCTCGACCCGACCGGAGTTGTCCCGGCGATGCCATTGGACGAAGACGTTACCCGATGGGTCGGCGCTTTGGCCAAAGGTGGCAGGGTATTCGGAGCCGACGTATTTCGGGATTTCGCCGACCACCTTCAACGTTGGCTTGTCCCCCGTATCCTCGACGAAGACGGTACGACCACCCGCTGGCATGACAATCGTCTTGCCCACGAGGCAAATGTCGCGCGAGCACACGAAGTGATCTTTCCAAGTCACGCGGTCGCCGCGGAATTTCACCCAGTCGGCGCCACTCCAGCGATTGCCTTTGAACTGGATGACTTCCTTCACGAAGTCCCAAGTCCAGGCCACCTTTCCTTTAGGTGAAACCGCGTAAATCCGAGCTCCCAAGGTGGCAAAATAGACGCGGCCATTCCCCACTGCGGGAGCGGAGAAAATGGGCTCGGCGCAGTCGATTGTCTCGATCACCTCTCCACTTGCGCAGTCGAGCACGTAGTAGTAGCCCGCCATGGTGCCTACGTGTAGGTATTTCCCGATCACCGCCGGGGCCGCCACGTTGTTGCAATTGCCGGGGCCACCCTTCGTCGCGAACCGCCATTTCACCTGGAAAGTCTTTGCGTCGATGGCGAACACCACGCCTGATCCATCAATTACGTAAACCGTCCCATGGCTCACCACCGGCGACGCGTAGATCCCATCGGTCAACGCAACTGCCGCAGTCAGTCCTATGGATGCGTCCAGGGTTTCGTTCGGGGCATTGCCGGATCGTCCGGCATTCCCTTGGAGTTGCGGCCAGTCCGCCGCTTCCAAGGTTACCCCACCGATGGCGCAAAGAATCGAACAAAGCAAAGCGAGGTTGTTTTTCATGATCCTCCTTTAGTTCGCGGGTTGTTTCTTACCCTTTTTCCGAGAAGTCTTCCCCTTGCTGTGGCGGTTGAAAAAATCGTATATATCGGGGAGTCTTTCAAAGGCCGGCTTGATATGATTGCCACCCTTGACCTCGACGTACTCGTGGCGGATGCCTAGTTCCTTCATCTTGGCCACCCAGATCCGTGAGGATCGAACCAGACCGTCACGGTCGCCTTGGACCACGATGACCGGGATATCCTTTAGCTTCAAGAGGTCGTTGATGTTTTTGGGAGGAGCCGGAGCCACCGGCGCCAAGGCGGCCCATATTTCGGGATATTTCATACCTAGGTGCCAAGTGCCTCCACCGCCCATGGAGTGTCCCATGAGGTAGATGCGATTGTCATCGACGTTGAATTCCTCTCGTATGATGCCGAGCACGTTCATGACGTCTTTTTCACTCAGTTCCCCGAGGTTGTTCGGGTTGCTGAAGCGAGAGCGTTGCCCGCGACTGCCGTACCACCCGCTGGAATTGTAGCCCATCGGAGCTACCACGACGTAGCCGTGCTCTTGGGCCAGTTTAGTGAGTCCGGGATAACGTATCATTTGCCAGTGGTTGCTCCAAAGGCCGTGCAAGGCGACCATGAGGGGATACTTTTTTTTTGGGTTGTACCCCTCCGGCACGAACAGGCTGTACGGCATCTTCTTCTTGGCTTCCTTGAAGAAGTAGGAGCGGCTTTGTATTTCGCCCGGCGTGAACTTGGGCTTTTCGTCTTCCTTGGCCTTCAACAGGCCGACTGTTGCGAGTGAAGCAAATAGCCATGCAATTGTTCTTGGGAGTGGGTAGTGGCTCATCTTTGGGTGTGAAAAGGGTGGTAGTGGAGGGTTTTACTATTCGCCGTTCTGGAAGCAATAGACGCGTGCATCGGTGCGGATAATCAACTTGTCGCCAGCCAAGGCGGGCGTGGCCATGCACATGTCGTCCTCAAGCAGTGTGTTGGTGTGCAGCAGCTTGAACTCTCGACCGGCCTCGAGGACATAGGTCACGCCGTATTCGTTCAGGTAGAAAATCTTCCCGCCATAAGCCCAAGGGGAGCTGGTGAAGGCGCGTCCTTCGGGCAGGCGGGCGGGCCCATGGGCCTGCTTGCCTGTCTTGGCCTCGTAGCAGGTGGCTATTCCGCGGTCGAGCAAGACGTGTAGGAGGTCGCCGTATACGATGGTGGATGGGTTGTAGGGGCCAGCCCGGCGTTGGCACCAGGCGACGTACTTGCNGCTGTCCTGGTCTGGGCGCAGGGAAATATCTCCCTTGGCTCCGGGGCGGATGGCGAAGATGGGTTTCTTNCGGTCTCCCACGTAACCTGAGGTGACNTAGAGCAGACCAAACTTGGAGTAGGGCGTGGCGATGGTGATCGATGAATTGCCCCCGAACTGGTAGAGCAACTTGCCTTTCAAGTCGTAGGATCGCACCTTCTGGGTGCCCGAGGTGATGATTTCGGTGCGCAGATCGTTCTCCCAGAGGTAGGGAGTGGCCCAATTGCTCTTTTCATCGCGTTTCGTTCGCCATAGTTCCTTGCCGGTTTTGGCGTCGAGGGCCACGAGGTATGATTGCTCATCATTGTCGTTCACCACGTACAGTTTTCCCTCGTGGAGAATGGGCGATGCGGCCAATCCCCAACCCCAGCGAGTCTTGCGAGCCGGCCATTGCTTTTCCCAGAGCAACTCGCCCTCTACCGAGTAGCAGTAGAGCCCGTGGTTTCCAAAGTAGGCGTAGACCCGCTCACCGTCGGTGACGGGAGTCTCGGTGGCATAGCTGTTCTTGATGTGGATGGTACCCAGAGGCTTGCCCTTGCGGGCGAGCTTCTCCCAAAGGACCTTGCCATCATCAAGATTGAGGCAGATCACTTTCCACTGGTGAACGTGTTCGGAGGGCTTGTACTGGTTGCCGCCGAAATAGAGCCCTTTTTTCGGTTCCTTGGCTTTTCCTTCGTTGATGGCCGTGGTGAGGAATACACGGTTTCCCCAGACCACGGGAGAGGACCATCCGCGTCCATCGATATCGCGTTTCCAGAGAACGTTTTTCTTCGGACCCCACTTGTCGGGAAGATCGGGGTTGTCGGAGACACCGAGGGCATCGGGGCCGCGAAACTGGGGCCAGTTGTCGTTACCTGCCGCCGCAAAGGCCAACAGGAAGAGAGTAGGGAAAACCATTCTTTTCATGATGATTGGGGCAAGGGCTTTCTGGGAGTGGGGTTGCTGCCTGTGATTTAGACGACCAATTCCGGGATGGGATGGGCGTCCTCTACTCGCTTCACGACGTCAGTGGGAATGCCTTGGGCGATGCGCAATTCCCCAAAGTCAAAGAGGGTGTGTAGAATGGTGCCCATCATCATGTTGGGGCTGATCGGATTGTCGGCTGGCTCGCCGTTGCGTCGGTCGGCCTTGCCGATGACTTGTCCCATGGGGAGGCCGCCGCCGGCGAAGGCGAGGGTGCCGAGCTTCGCCCAATGGTCGCGTCCTCCTCTTTTGTTGATGGTCGGGGTGCGTCCGAAGTCGCCCGTCAGGACGAGGAGCACCTTGTCGGCCAAGCCGCGGTCCTCGAGGTCTTGCAGAAAAGCGGAGACTGCCTTGTCCACGGTCCAACCGAGCATGTTCATGCCTTTGACCATGCCGGGGTTGTTGCCGTCTGCGTGCATGTCCCAACCTGCGCTGTGAACGGTTACGAAACCAGCCCCCGACTCCACCATGCGGCGAGCCAACAGCATTTGGTGACCGAGGGTGGACTTACGGAACACCTTGTGCCCGATCTTCATGGCGGAGGTGTCGTAGGCCTCCAGGACCTTGGGTTTTTCCTTGGTCAAATCAAAGGTCTCGGAGGCGGATCCGAGGATAAGGTCGAGGGCTCGCTGCTCGTACTCGTCGGCTGCCGCCAGGGCCCCGGCGGCGTCCGCCTCGCGACGCAAACCGTCGATCGATGCAAGAAGAGCTTTCCTGTTCTCCAGTCTTTCGCGAGACAGGTTCATTTGCATATCGTCTGCGATGGATCCTTTGCCATTGTCGGAAGACTGCCTGAAGCCCTTGTCCTTTTCGCTTCTCGACAATTCGTCTTGGCGAATGAAGGGGGCATAGGAGGGTCCGAGGTCGCCCGGCCATGATCCTTTCACGACGCGACCTAGTTCCTTGCGGTACTGGCCGTCTTTCTCCGGATGAGCGAGGAGGGCATAGGTGGGAAAACCGGTCTTCAAATGATTGGCTCCGCGGATACGGGCGCAGAGCGAACCGATACTACGTCCCTCGGTTGCCTGACCCTTGGGGTCGGTGCCACCGGACAGGACGTGGACATGGGCCTGTTCGTGGCCCCCGATTGGGTGGCTGAAAGACCGTACGATGGCCATCTTGTGGGCCCACTTGGCGAGTGTCGGGAAGGTGCCCCCAAAGGTGACCCCGGACAACGAGGAGCTCACTTCACCCGTCATGCTGTTGTAAGGCGACGGGGCATCCATGTTCGGGTTGAAGGTCTCGATGTGACTGGCCCCGCCCGACATGTAAAGTAACACCACGGCTTTATCTCGTACGTAGTCCGCTCTCGTACGTACGGCGAATGCCTGGTTCGCCAACAAGCCGGAAAGGGTAAGGGAACCGAGGCCCAAGCTACCTACTCGAAGGAAATCCCTTCTCGAGCTGCCTTCGCAGTCTCGGCTACCCAAGGCGGATGTATTTACAGTCAGCACAATACCCTAGTTTCGTAAGGAAATTATACGTACAATGGTTTTCGCACGCGAGGCAAAAACCAAAATTGAATACAATTCATCCCGGGAGACAGTGCCTCGGGATCGTTTTCAGCCTTCGCCCTTGAGGCAATAGAGGGTGCTTTGCGAACGGGTATACACTTTGCCGTCGATGGGCGAGAGGGTGGCCCGAAAGATTTCCTCGTCACTGGCCCCCAGGTCGTTGCTGGACACGATTTCGAGAGCTTTTCCGTTTGGGCGTACGACGTAGGTGACGCCGGCCTCGTTTTGCACGTAATAAAGACCATTGGCGACCAGAGGTGATCCCGAGAAGGCACCGTCAAGGCGATCGACCCAATGAGTTTTTCCACTTTTCGCATCGTAACAGGTGATTACCCCACTCATTGCCGTGACGAGGGCGTAGTCGCCGATCACGGAAGGTGAAGGAAGGTCACGGCCGCCGTTACGTTTGGCGTGCCAAGCCATGTGGGTCTTGGTCACGTTGCCCTTGGCTCCGTTCGGATTGACGACGTAGAGGTCGCCCGGTTTGCCGTTCACTACGTAAACGAGCCCGTGGGCATGAAAAGGCACGGGTGATCCTCTCCCGTTGAAGCTTTGGCAAAACCACAATTCTTTCCCTTTGACGGGATCGTAGCCCTTGGCGCCGTCTTCTCCGTTTAGGATCAATTGAGATCCCTTCTTCGTTTTGATCAAGATGGGTGTGCTCCAACCACCGCGGGGCTTGTCGTTACGCTTCGTTTCCCAAAGGACCTTCCCCGTTCTCTTGTCCAGCGAGACGAGGCGCGAGGGCCCCGTGGCGTCGCAGTTTTGAATAACTTGATTATCCGCTATGATTGGAGAGGCCGCGATGCCCCAACCGCCGGGGAAGTCACCCAAATTTTTGGACCATTGCTTCTTGCCATTCATGTCGTAGCAATGGATTCCCGCCGGCCCGAAAAAGGCGATTACCCGTTCCCCGTCGGTTACCGGGCTGGGCGTGGCCCAACTGTTCATCTTGTGAAGGGCTTCCTTTTGCTTGGTTGCAAGGTCTCTTTGCCAGAGGATCTTGCCGTTGTCCTTGTCGAGGCAGAGCAAGCTACGGGTGCCGCCATCCTTGGAAGCTGCGGTGACGAAAAGCTTGGGCCCCCAATTGACCGCCGATGATTGTCCTTGGCCGGGGAGCTCCACTTTCCAGGCCACCGAGGCATTGCTCCATTCCGTAGGCACGACCCCTTCGGCAACTCCCATCCCGGTGGGTCCACGGAACTGGTTCCAGTTCTCGGCTGGCGCCATGGCAGTCCCCAACAAAAAGAGCGATAAGCAAAAGGAGGTTTTCATGATGGCTTTAATTGGTTGAGCGTTTGCGGAGAGCTACTTCAATTTCCGAATCTTGAGGTTGCGAAACCATACCGTGCCACCGTGATCCTGGAGGCAGATATGTCCCTTTTCGATGGTGGCGAATTCCTTCCAGTTCTTGAACTTGCTGGCTGCCACGCGCTTTTTCCAGTCTTCGCTGCCCAGTTGGTAGGAGCAAAGCAGTTTGCCGTTCATGTGGTGCTCGACGTGGTTGCCGGGCTTGATGATTAGTCGCACCGAGTTCCATTGTCCGTTCGGCTTCAGGTTAGCCACCTTCGGCGCGTAGAGAGCGTAGCAAGATCCCGCATCGGTCTTGCCGCCGGCTTTCATCTGCGAGTAGATTTGTACTTCGGGCCCGGTCTTGTAGGAAGGGCCGTTGATTTCGGCCACCCTATAGATGATGCCGCTGTTTCCACCTTTCGGAAGGTTCCACTCCAGGGCCAGCTCGAAGAATTGATATTTCTCCTTGGTCATCAAGTCACCACCACCCTTGCCACTCAATTTGATGGCGTTGTCATCCACTTTCCAGGCGGCTCCCGGCTTGTCTTTCTTGTAACCGCGAAAGTGTTCCAAGCTCTTGCCGTCGAACAACAGTTTCCAGCCTGCCTTGTCCTCGGCGTCGCTTAGGTTGTTGAGCTTGGCATGAAGGAGGGGGGATGAGGAAATTGCGAAACAAAGAATGGATGCTAATATGCTTTTCATGATTTGAAAGAGGTGACCAAGTATTTGAAATCGAAGCTCCAATCGGAATCGCGTTTCTCGAGCATGGCAAAGAAAAAGCGTGTTTGCATGTAATTTTCCCGATCCATGGCCTGATCGGTTTAGAGAGATTCCAAGAAGGCCAACATGCTGCTTCTTTGTTCCTTGGTAAGGGAAGTGTAAGCTTTTCTAGACACCAATGCTTCTCCCCCATGCCAAAGAATGGCCTCTTCCAGGTTTCGCGCCCGCCCGTCATGAAGGAACCTAGTGTGGCCATTTACGATTTTTGTCAGCCCGATGCCCCACAAGGGAGGAGTTCTCCACTCCGAACCGGATGCCTCACCGTCTGCTCGATGGTCAGCCAATTCCTCCCCCATGTCATGTAGAAGGAGATCGGTGTAGGGGTGAATGGTTTGGCGTCTTAATTCCGCAATTGCTCCTTGGGGGCCTGTTTTCATCGTGGTCAGGTGGCAGAGCGAGCAGCCAATTTCCCGAAAAAGCTCCTTGCCTCGTATGACTTTTGGGTCTCTCGGTGTTCTTTGAGCGGGGGGAGCTAGGGTTTGGAGATAGGTCACGACTCTTCCCAGAGTGAGTTCATCTATCTCTGGGTGTCCACCATTGGGCTTTCCTTTCAAGAGATCGGCTTGGGCTTTGGTGTATGATTCCAACGGCCTGATCGAGGAGGTTATGCCTATGTCTTCCCGGAAGGCCGTTGCGGTTTGTTGACGAAGGTTGGGCTGGTTGGCTTTCCATCCGAACCTACCCAGTTCCTTTTTTTTGCTTTCGGGATTCCAGACATAGTTTGGCTTGCCCGAAATATCGTCTCCATCTCGGTCGTCTGGATCTGAGTTTTTCACGACTTCCTCTTCCGGTACTGCTTCCAGCAGACCTAGTCCCATCACTGGAGAAGCTATTCGCGGACTGATCATCAAGTCGGGGTGTGGATGCCCGTACTTGGAGCTTGTCCGCAATTTGTAGGAAGGTTTCAGGAGTTCGTAAACCGTTCCATCGGCAAACCTTCTTTCCACCGATTCGTAAGTGATTGATACGTTGCCCTCAGGTTCCACTCCTGGAATAGCTCGAACTGCAAGTTGCTTGCCGAAAACCGGATCCGGTCTATTGCGTCCCACTGCGTCTTGGCCGGGAATGCTTAAGCGAAAGAGCAGGCTTGTCGGCAACTGACCCTCGAGGGGAGGGGAGCCTCGCCCGTCCCTGACGTGACAACTGGAGCAGGACCGCGCGTTGAACAGCGGCCCCAAGCCATCCCTGGCTGTCGTGGAAGAGGGAGCCATGACCCAGTTTTTGTTGAAGAAGGAATTACCCACTATGTGGGCTCTCCGATTGACTCGAGTAACGTTGGCCAATGGCATGCCAAAGGCATTGGGCCCTTTCTCGAAGACGGTAGTGGCCCCACCGCTTTGAAAATCGGAGATGCCATGGTCTCCGTCCAAGCGCTCTCCAACGAGAGCAAGTAGGACCAAGGTGACAATGCCCTTGGCTCGCCAGCAGAACATTCTATTCGTCCACTTCCGTAGGCACCTTGAAACCAAATGCAAAACCGATGGCGGCGAGGTTTTCGGAAATGTCTTCCAGGTTTTCCACCAAGGCCATAATTTCTTTCCTGGATTTTGATTCATTGTCTCCTAGAATAGCTTGGTCAAAAGGTACCGGAATTGCCTTGGCTTGTTTCATCGACCTGGCCAGCAATGCGTCGATTGCCGCTGTCTTTTCCGGCGCCTTGCTGCTTGCCGCTGCACGCAGACCCAGTCCGGTGAAAACAGCACCGTCCACTTTCTCATAGCGACCTTGCCAGACGTTTTGAATGCCAATCAAGTCATAAATACAGTCATTGTGCGTGGTATCGCTAAAACAAGAGTGTTCATCTTCCTGGGCTTGCGATTCGTAAGCCACCAGCAGGCGTTCGCCCGCCAATTCGAAACCGCTTAGCAGAGTCATCCCGGCAAGAATTTTTTCCATCGACTCCAATGGTTTCGCTTCCATGAAGGCCCGACGATAATTGTCTTTGTCAGGCTTCCACTCAGCAACTAAGCCTTCCAGTTTTTCCAGCAACAAACCAGTGGCGGCCAAGAGAAACTTCTTTCTGCGTTCTGCGTTCGGTTCCGAGGAATAATCCGTATGCGGTCGATTACCGGGTCCATCCGCTCGCAAATCTTGCCCCCAAAGCAAGAATTCAATCGCATGGTATCCCGTGCTGACGTTTTCTTCGCCTTCGCTCTCATTCCACTTGGTCAAGTTTTCGGTATTGATTTCCGGATACCGTTCAGGGTCATTGATTATACCCGCATCCGGATCATCCTTGACGTAGTCGACGTACGCTTCGTCCATGGGCCACGCGTTCAACAATCCCTCCGGACCATTCTCGTCGTCAATCGGACCACCGTAGAAACGGAATACCTCCGTTTGCAGGTAGGGCAGCCTGGCATCGATCCAACTCTGGCGCGCGACCTTTAGGTTTTCTTCCGTGGGATTCTCGACAAAGGTCTCTATGGCTGTGCTCATGGCACGAGCTTTGCGCAGAGAGTCCGCATAGGAGAGATACACGATTTGCGCATAAGTTTCTATTACCTCGGCAATCGTCTCCTCAGTTTGGTTGCTCGATGTTTCGCTTAACTCGGCAATCGTCTCCTCGGTCTTGCCTGCCGGTGTTTCGTTGGTCGTTGCGTTCTGGCATCCTCCCATCCATGGCAGGACGCAAAATATTGCTGCCACCGTAGTTTTGAGTGTAAGTTTCATAATTGAGAACAAGTCTCAATACCTATGCTTGTCCATAAGCTTGTCAAGCGGGAGCTTACCTAAACGGCGATCTCTTTTCCATCTGCCTTGCCTTGCTTTTCAGGCAGCCCGCAGAGTGTATGCGTGGTCTACCAGCCCTTTTTTAAAAAACCTGCCAGCGTTTTCCGTCTAGTCGGTGTTCTTCTTCCACTTGCCAGGCCACCGGCTCTAGCTCTAACTTTAACGTCATGAAAACGATCGACTTAAAAAGCCTCCTTATCGGATTTTTTCTAGCTACGACCTTGATGCTCGCCATCGGGGCTACTTCCAAGACGCAAGACGTGCGCATTGTCGGGATCGACAAGTCCTATTCCGATTGGGATCCCATCAAGGTGGAGTTGTCCAAGTAAGCTTGGCCGAAAGCCTGTCACGGTTGCTCTCGCAGGAAGCGGAGGGTGACGTCGACGGCTTGGTCGAGCTGCTTCAGATCGACCCATTCATCCGCGGAGTGGGCTTGAGCGATGTCTCCGGGACCAAATACGATTGCCGGGGTGCCGCCCATGGCGATGGGTGAGGCATCCGTGAAGTAATCCACACCATGGGGTTTACGACGCTTGGCGGCTTTGAGGAATTGTTGAATTACGGGTAGGTTCGGGTCCGTTTCCAGCGAGAGACAGGGTACGCCTCGGCTCTCCACGATGGTGGTGGAAGGCAGGCGATGCTTCTTGAGTAGACGGTGGATCTCGGCGAGCACGGAAGCCTCGGTTTCGCCGGGGATGGTGCGACGGTCGACTTCGATGCTGCAACGTTCCGGCACGACGTTGGTTTGACTGCCTCCCTTGATGATTCCGACGTTGATGCTGGGGTGGCCCAACAGGAGGTGATCTCTCCGTTTGAGTTGCTCGACGTACTCGGTGAGCAGGAGATTGGTTATACGGGCCATCGCATGGATGGCGCTCTTGCCCAAGTGGGGGGTGGCGCCATGGGCTGCCTTGCCACGAGTTTCGAGGCATAGCCAGAGGTTGCCCTTGTGGGCGGTGACGACCTGCAATTGGGTGGGTTCGCCGGCGATGGCGAGATCTCCCCTCGGGCCTCGTTCGCCGAATACCCGGGATCCGGATTGACAGTGTTCCTCGTCGACCAACCCGACGAACAGGATTTCCGTTTCATTAGGGCGGTTTTTGTCCTTGGACAACTCCAGCAGGGCATGGAAGAAAGCGGCCACCGAACCCTTGGTGTCGCAGGAACCGCGACCGTGCAGGCGCCCGTTTTTCACCAGCGGTGTGAATTGCTTGTCCTCAGCCGGTACCACGTCGAGATGCGGGGACAGGATGATCCGACGGCCCACTTTTCCTGAGGGTTTAAGTCGAACGAGCAGGTTCTTTCTCCCGGGCAGGACGGCTTGCCTTGAAACCTCGAGGCCTTGCTTCCTGGCAAGGTCGGCTAAATAGGTGGCGACTCGCTCCTCGCCGGTGCGTTCCGGGTCGTCCGGCCAAAAGGCGGGGTTGACGCTGGGCAAGGCGACGAGATCCCGCAGGAGCTTGGTGACCGATGATAGTTTAGCCACGGCAGGAGGGGTCATGCAGTGAAATCCATCACTTACCAACCATATAGTTTCCGTGCATTCAGTCAGCCCGCATTCACGTCATGCTGCCGGAACGACGTCGGTGCCGTTCAGGGGAGCTCGGCGAGTTTCATGTTCCGGTAGTCGATTCCCATGTTGCGGTTGCCGTGCAACTGGATACCGATGGGGCCTTCCTCCTTGGCCGACCCGGACTTGTAGGTCATGACCTCTTCGCCTTGCAACCACACCTTGTATTCATTGCCGATGGCTTGGATGCGCATGGTGTTCCAGTCCTTCGCCTTGAGAAGCTTCTTTATGTTTTTGGCCTCCACCGGATAGCCCTTGCCGGGAATGTAAGGCGAGCAGGTCATGTCTCTCTTGAGCGATCCCGAGATACCGATTTGTATTTGGTCTTGGGTGCGGACGTGGACGCCCGAGTCGACCGTTCCTTCGCCGAAGCGAAAATCAAATTCCACCACGAAGTTGCGAAACGTCTTTTCGGTCCAGAGCACAGAGCCTTTTTTCTTTGGGCCACTGCGGATTTCGAGGACACCGTCGACCATCTTGTACCAACCAGCCTTGTCGTTGCCGTTCGGTACCTTCCATCCGGTGAGGTCCTTGCCGTTTAAGATCGGCTTCCATGCCAGTTCCGCGGATGCCGCTTTCGCTTTGTTCAGGCGATGGACGCGTCCAATTACGCTGTATTCCGCCACGAAGAGGTCGCCTTGGGCATTGAAGGCGACGCCGTGGGGAGCAGTCATGATTCCCGTCCGCCACAGGTTTCTGGGCGTGCGGTTGGTTCCAACTTCCTTGGGTTTATCGTTGTAACCGAGTTGCTTGGCCACCTTGCCGTCCTTGTCGAGCAGGGTGATACGCCCCTTGATTTCACCGATGGCGGCCAAGTCGCCATGAATGGCCACGCAGGCGGGCATCAGCAGTCCGGTGGTGACCTCACCGATGAACTTGCCGTCGGTGGACATGTGGACCACCCTACCGTTTGCCCGATCGGTACCGATTATGCGGGGAGGATCGAAGCGGGTGTCCACCGCGATTTTGTGAAGGGTGCGGAACTTGTAGGGCTCGCCCTTGCCGCCAAAGGACTTGATGTATTTGCCCGCCTTGTCGAAGTGGTGCACGTAGTCGGAGGAGTAGCCATCCACAACGAAAAGATCGCCGTTTGGGGCTACGTCCATGGCGGTGAGGCGGACGCGGTTACGGTTCTTGAACTTGTCCGGTATGGCGGAGGCGGGGATCCGCAGGACGACTTTGCCGTCCAAGCTGAGCTTCAAGATTTCCTGTCCTCCCAAGCGCGGTCCGTAGATGAACTCGCCCTCCTTGTGCTTGCGGATGACGAAGCCATGGAAGTCGGTGGGGGCGCCTTTGACGTTGCGGATCCACTTGCCGTCGGAGCCATATACTTGCATGCCGGCTTTGGGGTCCTGCACACTAACGTAGACCTCGCCGGCCGAGCTGACCGCGACGTCGCCGTGCATGTTGCCGAGTTGCGTTCGGCCCTCGGGCAGCTTCACCCAGTCGGCGACTGCTTTGTATTCGGATTCCGCGACGAGAGGGAGTAACCAGGCAAGTAAAGTGAAAAGGCTGAGAATTTGTTTCATGGTAGTAGTATCGCGGTTAGGTTTGTTCAAAAGATTCAGCAGGATGCCCTAGAGTTCCTTGATTTTTATATTGCGGAACTGGATGAGGGCGGAAGCGGAGCTCCATGTCCTGCTCTTCGCATTGTATCCGCCGTGGTGTTGCAGCGCGATGTGACCCTTGTTTCCGACTCCAGGCATCTTCGACTGGTCGAGTACGGTTTTTCCGTTGAGGACGACGGTAATGGTTTCACCCTTCATGGTGATTTCCATTTCATTCCATTCCCCGACTGGTTTGTCGGCGTTCACCTTGGGCAAGGCCCCTTTGCGGATGGATGCATCCTTGCTTCCGTGAAAGCTCCACAATTGACCCGAACCGCAAGGCCAGCACCAGAGGTTGACCTGGGACTTTCCAGAACCACGGACGAAGATGCCCGAGTCCGCGTTCTTGACGGGTTTTTTACCTATGACGTTACCATCGGCGTCGAACAGCTTGGCATTGTACTTCGGTCCGGCGGTTCGCTTGAAACGCCAGTCGATGCGCAGCACGTAGTCCTCGAAGCTTTTCTCGCTGATCAGGTTGCCGCCCTTGGCTTCATAGTCGATCACCCCATCGACCACCTTCCAGGCATGGTCGCCGGAGGGTGTCTTCCAACCGGACAGGTCCTTGCCATTGAAGATACTGACGAAACCATCGCCTTTTTTCTTGGCGTAGATGGCCGAGATGGAGAGTAGGAGGGCCGTCCAGGCGACCGCGATGAATCTGGATGTTTTCATGGGGTTTTGGTTTGGAGTAATTATTTCAAGTTCGCCAAGCCTTTGTCGCAGGCCAGTCGAACATGGGATTCATTCTTGGCATTGCGGTTTTTCTTCAGGTTTTGGTAAATCTGGGCGGCGTCTTTTTTCTTGCCTGCAGCGGCGAGGGCTTCGGCCAACTGGAGGCAGTAACCGGTTGCCTTGATGCGTCCCCAACCTTCTTCCTTTGCCGCAGTGTCCAGCAATAGTTGGGCATCTTCCGCGGAAACAATTCGCATGAGGCCCCAGAGTCCGGCCAAACGTATTTCCAAGCCCTTTTCCTTGGCCGCNGAGCGGAAGACTTTGGCCGACTTNNCGTCGCGAAGAAAACCGAGTCCCTGCAGNACGGTGAGCCGCGGAGCGCCNTTGGCTTTTGGGTATGCCTTGCGGAAGTNTTCCGTGGTGGCAGGCCCGATNGCCTCGAGGGCTTGNGCNGCGTATTCGTAGAGGTGCTCCTCTCCGTCCGTCAGGAAGGGCGCGATGGCGCCGGCTTGCTCGTTTCCTGCNCAGATTTGCAACTGGCGCAGGATGAAGCCCTTGACTGCCTTGGGCCGGTCGTCGGCAAGGGTGCCGGCAAGCGCTTTGGCGAAGGCTTTTCGTTGCTTTGTCTTGGTTGGACCTCCCACTCGTATGGCGGTGGCGTGCATGGCGTGGCGAGCCTGTACGTCGTTTCCCTTGCCGGGTTCGACGAGTAGGTCGGCCAGTTCGCGGATTATGCTTTCCCCGCCTTTCAGGATTTGGGCGACGGCCTTTTCGCAGGCCTCTTTGTCGATGGTGCTTAGGATGCCTCCACTTGCAGGGGTCGGAAATGCTTTGATAATGTCTTTGGCGCTCATTTGATAAAGTCTCCTTTTCTTTTCCGCTGGGGGTTACAGGCGCCAAGGGGCGCTCATCGGGGGATGAAGGAAGCGGTTCGCTTCGTCATCGTTGACGAAGACCTCCTTGTCGGGGTCGTAGTTCAGCTTGCGGCCAAGTCGGATGGCCAAGTTGGCGAGGTGGAGAATGCACGCGGCCCGATGGGCTGCCTCGGCATGCCCTCCAGCTTTTTTCCGCTGCTTCACGGCTTGGCCGAAGGAGAGCAATGGCTCGGGATCCGGCATGGCCTTGATCTTTTCCTGATTCTCGGGCGAGAGGTCGTTCATGCTGACGTCGCGGATTGGCGCCCGATCATATTTTGGCCCCCATTCGCCACTTTCCATAACGAATCGAAAACCATCGGCGTATTTCAATTCCACCCATGCCCACATGCCCGTCACTTCGGGGTGAGATGGAGGTGCATAGGGTGTGATTTCGACGGCGCTGGTGTAGTCCTTGGCGTAGGTCCACTGCTCGGGGTCGAAGTGATGCTGGCCCATGTCGCACATGCCGCCTCCCTCATAGTCCCAGTATCCGCGATGCGTGCCTCCCGTGCGTCGGCTTTCGTACGGTTTCCATGGAGAGGGACCGCAATAGAGGTCCCAGTCCAGTTC
This sequence comes from Opitutia bacterium, assembly GCA_002721705.1. GTDB lineage: Bacteria > Verrucomicrobiota > Verrucomicrobiia > Opitutales > Seribacteraceae > UBA2993. Next base: position 15,609 of record PBLJ01000014.1, on the reverse strand, counting down.
GTTGGGAACGGTTTGGGGCGGAATGCCGGGACGACCACTCCATTGCCTTACCTTGAGCCCGCCTCTTTTCATGCGGACGGCCTGGCAATCCTTGAGCAGACCGCTAGCCATGATCTTGTGCTTTTCAATTGAGCCACGGTCCTTACTGCGGCCAAATCGACCGAACGTACCGATTTGAAAAACGCGGTCGTAACGCTTGAAGGCATTCACCACGGCACGACCCTCAGCGATGAAACGTGTCATCGGTTTTTCGCAAAGGACGTCCTTGCCGGCCTCGGCGGCCGCAATGGATATGCTGGCATGCCAATGCGGGGGCGTGGCGATGGCCACCACGTCGAGGTCATCTCTTTCCAACAGGCGCCGGAAGTCTTGGTATGCCTCGGCTTTTCCCTTGTTTCGGTTGGCGAAATTCTGGGCTTTGCGAATGTCGACGTCGCATGCCCCCACGAGTTCGACGTCGAGGCCTTTGCTCATTTGTCCATAGGTTCCGGGACCGCGTCCGCCACAACCGATGAGGGCGCCACCGAGCTTTTCGGATGGCGGTACGTCGGGAGCTCCGAGCACGTGCCGTGGCACGATGGTGAAGGCGGTGGCGCCAGTGGCTGACTTCGCGAGGAAGTCGCGTCGGGGGGTCTTGGCCAGTACTTTTTTCATAATATTTCCTTTTCTTGCTGGAGCAGGCTCAGCCCTTTTGGCGAAGAGGCCCCGAGCGGTTATTGGAGTTCAATTCAACTTTCGAGCTGTCCGACACGTTCACCCAGACGTGGACGTGAGGAGCTCCCCGGTAATGCCAGACGAAGGAAGGGCCCTCGAGCCGCCAGTTGTCCCAGATACCGTCGGCTCCCAGGTCGTCCTTCTTGTAGAAGGTGAGGTGACAGGAATCCAGCCCGCCCTGCTTCTTAAGGGCAGCCAAGGCTTCGTCTTGATCCTTTTGCCGATAAGGCTCGATGAGTTTTAGTAAAACCTTTTGGGCATGTTCCTTTTGATCACGCGACAATGCGTCTACCGCGATACCTTCGAAGGACGCTCCCTTGCCTCGAAAAGCGATTTTCGCCTCGTCCGGGGCCTCGGCGCGGAGGGCCTGACGGCGCTGTTCGCCATCCAGCATTTTGAAGAGGTCGTTGGCCGCCACCGCCTGATGCCAAAATACGTTGCCGGGGTGGGCGGGTTTCTCGTAATACCCGCTGGCGGCATGCCCGTACACGATGGGTCCACCAAAGGCGACGTGGTCCTCGGAGTCTCCATCGCAACGCACAGTGCCATGCCTGCCGGTAAGCACGAACTCGTAGTTTTCACCTTCCTTGCTTGGGTCGCCGAAGATCGCGATGCCTTGCTTTTTACCAAAGCCTCCCATGTCGTCCTTGAACTGCTTGTCGAATCTCTCCACCCAGTCCGGATTGACCAAGCCCTCCCACACTTTACGGATCAGGATTTGTTGCTCCTTGGTGTAAAAGTTACTCGTGAGAGCATGGCTTGTGATGCGCCAATTATTGGAGACGTGGCTGCGGAGGAGGCCGTTTTTCTTGTCTCGGTGGTCCCAAGGAAAGCAGAGGACCTTCTTTTGAGTATCCTTTAAAGAACCGTACAGGAGCTTCACGTAATTTTCGGCGGTTTTTCCTGCAACTTCCTTGGGTTTGGCGGATAAACCGGGGTTCACGGCCAATGAAGCGCCAGCAATGGTTGAGGCTGAAAGGAAATCACGACGAGTGAGATTTTCGGTGCTCATGGGAGGAGGGATCGATTTGAAAAGGGAAGGGTTACCCAATTTTTTCGGGGACAACTGAGTCAATGGCAAGGCTTCGTATCACGCAAGGCAACGTTTTTTAATGAGGAAGCGCACATGTTCCGTGGGGATGACTTTGATCTTGAGTAACTGAAGCTCAGAACTAAGCTAATAAATTAATAGACTAAGTCCATATGAGGTATACAACGCATCAAGCCAAGACTCACCTCTCACGTTTGCTGGATGAAGCGGCATTGGGAGTAGAGGTCGTCATTGCCAAGGGAAAGAAGCCCGTGGCCCGACTTGTTCCCTATGTGGTGAGGAAGGAAATCGCACGTCCAAAGGTGGGCGAAACAACCTCCGATCCCTTTGAAATTGTGGAAAAGCGAGAAGTTGCAGGTGCCATTGGCGATACCGTGGTGTATTTCTAACATGCGTTTGTTACTGGACACCTTCCCTTTCGTTTGGTTGACCTCGGAACCTGTTCGCTTCACTCGTAAAGCCACCGAGGTTTTGTCTGACTCCTCAACTGAATTGTTTCTCAGTGATGCCTCCGCCCTCGAACTTTGCCTCAAGTACGGAGACGGTTCCTTGAAAATGCCTCAGGCTCCACGCCGCTGGATCGAGAAACAACGCAAGCTATGGCATGTAAACATGGTTCCGCTCCGTCGGGAAACTTATTATCGACTTTCGGAATTACCTTATAACCATGATGATGCAATTGATCGAATGTTGGTTGCCACGGCCTTAGCCGAGGATATGAGCATCCTTACGGCCGACGAGGAAATCAGGAAATACCCCGTCACCACGATTTGGTGAACCCGAGGATTGTTTATTCCTTTGTTTCAGTTATTCGCCTGGCAATGAATCGACGAAGTTTCGGTATCTTGCATTTGGTCAACAACTTGATGGCAGCGGTCAAGTTTGTTGAGACGGCTGGTTCTATTCCGTACCACAGCAATAGCGGGAAAACGGGATCGTCCTTCAGGTCTTCGCTTTGACCGAGGGCATTGGCAAGTGGCCAGCGTTTTTCCAATGGTAGTTTTCGTAAAGCGGAAGCTAAATAGAGGCGAACAAGTCCCGACTTTTCCTCTTGGGCCAGGGAAACGAAAAGATCGATTGTTTCGGGTTTTGGCATCCCATGATCGACGAGAAGCTGAATGGCCCACACTCGAAGATGCTCTTCCTCGCTCCGCAAGAGGTTGGCCAATCGCTTGTCATCCAACGAGCCGATGGCGTAAAGACACCATAGGGCCCGCAGTTTAAGGGTGACGTCGGGATTCTTGGATAGTACGTCGTCCAGTTTCTTCTTTGCCAAGGAGAGATCCTGCCCTGTTCCAGCTCTTTCCTGCAGCAATCGTCTGGCATGTCGGGCAAAGCGTTCGTTGGGATGTAGTTGGAGCTTGGCCAACTCGACGGCTTTCAGTTCGGCCAAGTTGATCGCCTGTGCCTTGGTTTCTCCGTGAGTTATCCGATAAATGCGGCCTGAGGAGCGATGTAAGCCGTCGTTTTCATGGCATTCCCCGACGTCCGACCAGTCGAGCAGGTAGACGGAACCGTCGAAGCCATAGTCAAGTTCCACACCGCGAAACCAAAGGTCCTTGACCTTCATGAAGTCCGGTTCGTGTTTGCCGACGTATCCTGCTCCGCTTCGTTCGAGACGTTCGCAGTTGAGTCTTCGTCCGTGGAAATTGGCAGTGAACACTTTGCCTCGGAATTCGTCAGGCCAGTTGTCACCTTGGTAGATCATCATGCCGCAATGGGCGTGTCCGCCGCCCGCCTCGTCGGTGGTGGGGCTCAGGCCTTTCTTTTTCAGGTCACCCCATTTTTCCTTGCCCACGTCCCAATGATAGTGATCCGCGGTTTGCTGGATGAGTTCATAAAGGTGGGGCTTGAAATGTTTGCCGTACATGCGTTTGTAGTAGGAGCCGGGCACGCAATGCCAGAGGTGGCCGATCACGGTGTTGATGAAGAACATTTGCCCATGCTTGTCCCAGTCGTGACCCCATGAATTGGTCGTGCCTTCGGCGATCACCTCGAACTCGCGCCGGGTAGGGTGGTAGCGCCACATGCTGCATTGTAATTTCACGCGATCCTCTTCCGGTGTTCCCGGTTTCCCTACTTTCGACGTTTGCAGGATGCCGTGGCGTCCATAGAGCCAGCCGTCCGGACCCCATTTGAGGCCATTCACAATGTTGTGTCGCACCTTGCCCGAATGCCAACCGTCGAGGAGGACTTCAGGTTCGCCATCCGGTACGTCGTCCCCGTTCTTGTCCGGGATGAAGACGAAGTCGGGGGCGCAGGTGGCCCATACTCCACCGAAGCCGAGGGCGATGCTGGTGAGACGTTGCAAGCCGTCGTGGAACACCTTTCGCTTGTCGAATGCGCCGTCGCCGTCGACGTCTTCGAATATGACGATACGGTCTCGAAGTTTGGTGTCATATATGAGTGTCCGGTCGGCGTAGGTGTAGCACTCGGCGACCCAGAGGCGCCCGCGATCGTCGAAGGCCATGGCGATGGGTTGGCGGACGTCGGGTTCGCCCGCGAAGACGTTTGCCTTGAATCCATCGGGCAGGGTGATCCCGGCGGCGCTTTCCTCAGGGGAAGGCAACTTGAGGTCGGTTTTTTGGGTGTCGGGGGGCTCGGGAAAATTTTGGGCGTGAACCAGTGAGCCGATTACCAGGAAACCGCACCTTAGGATTTGCCCAAAAGTCTTCATTCCCGAAGAGCTAGTCGTATCTTTCAGCAAGGCAAGCGTGTACAAGGAATGGGCCCTGATTCTTTCGCTTTAGCCAGCTTACTTGCGTGGCCTCTTTTTCTTTTCCTTATCTTTCGAGGATTTCGGGAGCTCGTCCGGACTGATATCCACTACTCGAATCTGTTTTTGCAGTTCCTTTTCGAGGCGTTGGATGACCGGCTGATTTTCCGTCTTGCCCGCGACGTTGTCGGTTTCGTTTGGATCGGTTTGACGGTCGAATAGTTCGGCCGGGTGACCGGCGAGCTTGAGGTAGGTGTAACGCTCGGTGCGTATGCCGTAGTGATTGGGGGCGCCCCAATAGGTGTAGAACTGTGATTGGCGCCAGTCTGAAGGAGACTTGCCGTTGAGCAAGGGCACCATGCTTCGCCCTTGCATATCTGCAGGTGGTTTTAGACCGGCCAATTCCAGCAGGGTAGGGGCGAGGTCGACGTTGATGCAAAGGTCGTTGTTTACGGAGCCCGGCTTGATCATTCGCGGATAGCGGATGAGGAAGGGCATCCTCATGGATGTCTCGAGGATGAGTCTCTTGTCGTAGAAACCGTGTTGGCCGAGCCAGTACCCTTGGTCGGAGGTGTAGAGGACCACGGTGTCTTCGGTTAGCTTTTCCTCGTCCAAATAATCGAGGACTCGCTTTAGGTTGTCGTCGTTGCCTGTGATGCATCGGACGTACTTGTGGATCATGTGTTGGTAGGCCACGCGTATCCTGTCCTTGTCGCTCGCGGGATCGTGCTTCCACATTTGGTTCGGAGCTTTGTCTTGCAGGTGCCGGAAGTAATAGGCGCTGCCTTCCTTTGCCTGGTTTGGGTTGCCCCCAGAATGCAGCATGTGGAACTTGGTTCTCTTGAGGAACTCTTTCTTGAGGTTGGAATCACTGTTGCGAACGTCCTCGTAGAGGGTGGGCGGTTCGGGAATGGAAACTCCGGCGAGCAATTCGTCGTAGCGGGCGGCATGGCCGTATTCGTGGTGCGGAGCCTTGAACTGAAGGCTAAGGAGAAAAGGCTTTTTCTTGTCGCGTTTTTTCAGCCAGTCCATGGCGACGTCGGTGTAGACGTCGGTGGAGTAGCCTGTTCGTTTCCAGGTTCCTTCGCTGCCGCTGAAGGTGGGGTCGAAGTATTTTCCCTGACCCTTCACCACCATGTGCTTGTCGTAGCCTTTCGGTTGGCTATTGAGATGCCATTTGCCGACCAACCAGGTTTGGTACCCCGCTTTTTGTAGCTCGACTGGATATTGCGGGGAATCCTCGTTGATTTTGCCATTGAGCCCCTTTACGCCGTTCTTGTGGCTGTATTGCCCGGTCAGGATGGAAGCTCTGCTGGGAGAGCAGATGGAGTTGGCGCAAGTGAAGTGATCGAAGCGCATGCCTTCCTTGCCCAAGCGGTCGATGGTTGGGGTCTTGGCGAAGTCCTTTAGGTAGGTGCCGTACGCGGATATGGCCTCGAAGGCGTGATCGTCGACCAGGACAACCACCATGTTGGGTGGCTTCTCCTTGTCAGCCCAACTTGGAGTGAGAAGCAAGAGAGCCGAGAGCAGAAATACGGCCTTGCTCATTTCTTCTTCCTCTTTTTGTCGGCCCGCTCGATTTTCCAAGTGGAGATCTTTTCCTCGGCCTTGGGCAGCGGCTTGTCGAGGGCCCAGAACACGCTGTTGACGAGCATGCGGTTGAAGGATTCCTCTGCAAAGTCCCCGGGATGTCCGAAGGAGGTCCCGAACACTTTGCCGCCCCACTCGTTTTCCCAAGCCCAGGCCACGACGTCCGCTTCATGCTGATTCACTTGGATGACGCCGTAATTCTTTTCGACCAAGCGGTCCTTGCCGGTGCCCGTGCCTGTGACCAGGGAGATGCATCCTGGTTCCAGTCGGGTCAGGTAAAGGGTACCCGGTGAAACCCATTCCGTTTCAGTCACGTTGGTCATGATCGGATGGTTCCTGTATTTGGGCACGGTCTTGATCTGGGTGACTCCTCCTTGGTGCACGACGTAGGGGGTTCCGAGGGCTCGCCGGCCGAAGTCATCGTTCCATGCAAACCGTGGATGGTCCTTGGGGTATTTGAAGGAATGATTGGCGGTTCGCAGGCCGATGACCGGTTTGCCCGACTTGAGGTAGGCTTCGATGGGAGCCCATTCCTTGTCCGGCAACTTGAGGAAGCGCATGAAGAAAATGGCGAGATCAGCTTTCTCGAGGACCTCGATTCCGGGCAATACGTTGTGCGTCTTTTGCTCCGGGTTTCCTTTGCCCATGACCACGGTCGTCTTCAGGCCGAGCCGTTCCAGTTCCTTGGCAAACAGAGGCATGCTGAGCTCTGGGGAGTAATGCAGTGTGCCCACGACCAGCGCGACGTGCGGTTTCTTTTTCTCGGCGTAACCGGGAAAGGTGAACAAGGAAAGGGAAGTGAGCCCGATGAGGGCCAAGACTTTTTTCATGAGGAAGGGCGTGGGTTTAGGCGATGAGTTCCTTGATGACCTGTCCGCCAAACTGACTGAGTTGCTTGTAGCGGCCGGCGTGGAAGTAAGTTAGCTTGTTGTCGTCCAGCCCGAGCAAATGGAGGAGGGTGACGTGCAGGTCGCGGATGGGATGAGCCACCTCGGCGGCCTTTGCCCCGATTTCGTCGGTGGCCCCCACGATGGCGCCTTTCTTGACGCCGCCTCCAGCCAGCAGCATGGTCATGGCGTCGGCGTTGTGGCCGCGCCCCAAGGCATATACGCCGCCGCGCCTGTTGTTGTCCGGGGTGCGCCCGAATTCGCCTGTCCAGATGACCAAGGTTTCGTCGAGCATGCCGCGTTCCTTGAGATCCTTGATGAGGGCGGTCATTGGTTGGTCCACGCTCTTGATGCGGGAGGAATGGCCGCGCTCGAGGTAGTCGTGGCTGTCCCAGCCGCCGGAAAAGATTTGCACGAAGCGGACGCCTTTTTCCACCAACCGGCGGGCCATCAGGCACTGCCGTCCGAATTCAGCGGTTTCCTTCTGGTTCATGCCGTATGCCTCGCGGACCTTCTCGGGTTCGCCCTCGAGGTCGATGACGCCGGGTACTTCAGCCTGCATGCGATAGGCTAGCTCATAGCTTTCCATGCGAGTGGCCAGATCGGCGTGCCCGGGATGCCTGGCCATATGGCGCTGGTTGAGAAAGGCCAGCTCGTCCAGAGCTTGTCGTTGATGCTTGCGCGTTTTGTGGGCGGGCGATTGAAGATCGAGAATAGGGGAACCGGTGGGCCGTAGGCGGGTGCCCTGGAAATGACCGGGCAGGAAACCATTGCTCCAGTTGCGGGATCCACCTTGCGGAAGGGCCATCTCGGTCATCACGACGTAGCCGGGCAGGTTTTGGTTGACCGACCCGAGGCCGTAGTTGGTCCATGCCCCGAGTGCGGGATCGGCGCCAAGTCGGCTGCCGGTGTTCATGTGAAAGAGGGCCTCGGGATGGTTGAGTGATTCCGCGATGCATCCGCGATAGTTGCACAATTCGTCGGCTACCTCGGGCAGGTGCCGCCAGTGTTCGCTCATGTCCAGCCCTGACTGGCCTACCTTGCGGGTTTTGAACGGACTACCCACGAAGAATTTGTAGCCTTGTTCCAGGGTGCCCGTTCGCTTGGATTCCGTCTTGTGAAGTTCATTGAGTTTGGGCTTGGGATCGAAGGTGTCCACTTGGCTGGGACCACCCTCCATGAAGAGCATGATGACGGCCTTTGTCTTGGCTTCATGCATGGGCTTTCTGGGAGCCAGGGGGCCTGGTTTTTCCTTGGCCAGCAGGTCGGTCATGGCCACGGCACCCAAAGTGGACCCGAGGCCATAGAGAAAATCACGGCGATTCAAGGTGGGAAAGTTCATCAGTAAACGTACATGAATTCATTGGAGTTGAATAATAGCAAACACAAGTCGGCCAGCGCCCGGGTGTTGACGCTGACGTCGGCGGGTTTCTTATCCGCGTGATAATTTTCAAAGACGGGCAAAATCTCCTCGTATTCGAAGGGTTGTCCGGTCAGTTCCTCGACCAGAGAACGCGTAATGGTCGTGGGATACTTGATGGGGACCGGTTTGTTTTGGGCATGGTATGCCTGCATTTCGGTGACGTACTGCTTCAATCGTTCCCATTCCACCTTGTCCGGCACGCGTCCGAAGGCGAGCTGCACGACCCGTTTCACTTGCAAGTGGAGGTTGTCGAACTCCTTTTGTGCGCGAAGGGCCAGCGCGATCGCCCGATCGCTCATGATCGAGCTGTTGAGCAAGGTGAAGGCTTGCGGGGCGACTGACTCGGAAACACGCTCATCGCAAGAGTCATTGGGGTTGGGTTGGTTGAATATCTCGAGGAACGGATCGGCTTGCCCCCGAACCCGGTAGGCGTAGATGGTGCGACGGTTGCGTTCTGCGGGGGTGGGTGACGGTTGGTAGGCTGGGGCGATGGAGAATTGAATCATGCGCGGCTGCAAGGCGACTTCCATGTTGATTTCCGGCCTTACGGGCAGGCCGCCGATGGCATCGTTTAATTCGCCTGTTGCCTTGAGCAGGCTGTCGCGAAGTTCCTCCGCGGAAATGCGGCGCGGGATGCGGTAGGCGAACAAATCGTTGTTGGGATCACTCAAGGCCAATTTGTCTGTTTGCGGATGGCTGTCGGATTGACGGTAGACCTGCGATGTCATGATTAGGCGATGCAATCGCTTGAATTTCCATCCGTTTTCCACGAAGTCGGCGGCCAGCCAATCGAGTAATTCAGGATGCGTTGGCTTGGCCCCCTTGGCTCCGAAGTTGTTAGGGTTTCCGGCCAGTGGTTTCCCGAAGTGGTGTTGCCAGACGCGGTTCACGATGGAACGCGAGGTGAGAGGGTTCTTGGGATGCGCGATCCATTTGGCCAAGCCCAGGCGTCTATCACTCAGCTTGTCGGGCAAGGCGTAGGGATCTTCTTCGTTTTTGGAAACGGGGACAGCGATGGCGCTGAGCACGCCGGGAGTTACTTTTTCGTCGGGCGCTTCCAAGGCCCCCCCGAGGAGGATACGGGTGGCGGCCAGTTTCTGGTTTGCGGGCAGTTTCTTCGGCATCCGCATGGAGCGCGCGTTGAGAGATTTAGGCGTGGGCCCGTTGTACACACCTTGCACCATCGGTTGGTAGCGTTCCATCCTTCGCTTCCAAATCCATTCATCCTGACGTCGTACTTTTTTGCGCCCCTGTTCAACGGGCGATAAGCCCACCAGGCGAGGAGGCTTCTCCTCATCCGGCAAGCTCCTGCGAGCATTTTCGTCGAGATACTTCTTGCCGCGGGCCTCGAACCATTTGCGGGCGGCGGCCTCCTGCTTGTTGTACAGCGCGTTGTGTTTTTCGGTGGCGAAGGCCAGTAGGCGCTTGGTGGCGGATCGGCCTTGCTGAAGGCCCACGAGGTTCTCGCTTTTCAGGAAGGGGGCCGGACGTTCGGCCAACTGGGTGCCTGCAAAGGCTGCGTACATGCGGTAATAATCGCGCGTCGGCAAGGGGTCGAACTTGTGGTCATGGCACTTGAAGCAGCGCATGGTCGTGCTGAGGAAGGTTTGCCCGACGGAATTCACCACGTCGTCCAAATAGATTTGCCGTGCCTGCGGTACGAGGGTCATGGCGGGGTCCCAAGGGCCCATGCGCAGGAAGGAGGAAGCCACCAGCAATTCAGGGTCGCGTTTTCCCTTGGGTTGCTGATCCCACAATTCGTCCCCTGCCAGTTGTTCCATCACGAACTCGTCATAGGGCTTGTCCTCGTTGAAGGACCGAATCACGTAGTCGCGGTAACGCCAGGCGTTGGACCGCTCGTAGTCGTTGGAGTATCCTCCGGTGTCGGCATAGCGGCCAACGTCCAGCCAGTGCTGACCCCAGCGTTCGCCGTAATGCGGGCTCGCTAGCAGTTTGTCGATGAGATCGCTCCACGCCTTTTCCGGATCCTTGTCCCAAGCGAGGCGAAACTGGTAGATTTCAAAAGGTGTGGGCGGAAGGCCGGTGAGGTCGTAGTAGGCTCGCTTGGCCAAGGCGCGGAAATGGGCGACGGGAGCTCCTTGGAATCCAGCAGTTTTCAACTTTTTATCGATGAAGAAATCGACCGGATGAGCTCCTTTAGGAACGGCAGGTTTCTTGACTGGTTGAAAAGCCCAGACGTCTTCGTCCTTGTAACGGCGGTAAGTCCAGTCTTCGGAAAGGCCGCCGCTTGTCTTCAGGATCACTCCGTCCTCGGTGCGTTCCTTGCTTCTTTCGGCCAAGACATGCTTTTTTTGGCGTTCCTTGTTCGGCCATGGAGCCCCGAGTTTTATCCAGCGCCTGACTTGGGCAATTTGCTTTTCCGTGAGCCGGTCGTTCTCCTTGGGTGGCATTTCATAGTCTTCGTCCTTCCACTCGATGGCCGTCAGGAGCAGGCTTTTTTCGGGATGAAAGGGGACCAGTACGTCGTCCGCAGTCTCTCCTCCCTTGAGCAGACCTTCGCGGGTGGTGAGGTTGAACTCGCCTTTGATCTTCTTGCCTTCCGCGCCGTGACAAGCGAAGCATTTGCTTTCGAGGATGCTGCGGACCTTCAAGGAAAAGAGGCGTTCGCCTTCTTTGTTTTGTTCGGCTTTGTCCTGCCCAAAAAGTAGAATGGGGAAGCAAACCAGGGAGCAGAAGAAGGTTTTCATCAAATGACGTTTTTCCTGATCAGTGATTGAGCGGTCTTCAGATCGCGTCGATGAATGGCTTTCACGATGGGTTCGTGTTCATTGTAGATTTCCATGTAGCTCTTCAAACGAGAGTAGGCCATCTTGAGACGAACGCTGATACTGAGCCAAATGACCTCCATTTCCTTGGATGCCTTCGAAACCCAGTAACGATGAAGGGCAAGGTCACTTGCCGTCACCTCTGACAAGTCTTCCTTTTCGCAAGCCCTTTTAAGCTTGGTTAGCACATTGGATAATTGGTCGTCGTCCGTCTCAGACCAATCCGGGAAGGCCTCCTTGAGACAATGAATTTCAAGGTCACGCCGCAAACGAAACAGCAAGTCGCGGTCCGCTTTTTCAGGTGGAGAGCTTACCCGCACTCCTTTGTTCTGTCTATAAACCAAGGCACCTTCCTGAGTGAGTTGCAGGAGGGCGTCGCGAATGGGCCCCCGGCTTACCCCGAAGCGTTCGGCCAAGGAATGCTCTCGTACGGGTTGGTTGCTTTCCCATTGGCCGGAGAGTACTTCCGCTCGCAGGGTGTTGCATATTTCATCCCGTTTTACGCGGGGACTCTTGAGGGGGATAGACATCTTTTCATTTTCGATTTCCCCTTCCTTGAGTCAATTAAGATTGTTAACAATTCAACCTTTCTTGACAGGTGCTTTTTTTTGCCGGTAAGCCTTCCAGCGCATCTCTATTGCCTTGGCGTCGGCTTTGCCGTCGGAGATGACTATGCGGTAGCGCAGAGTGATGCTTTTGCCTGGTTGAATGGACCAACTGGTTTCCTGCACCGGTACGTAGTTGAAGAACACCTTGCCATTGTCCCAGGTCCGGATTCGCTGGGGGGCGTCGTGATTCTTCGGATGACAAAGAACGGTTACTGTGGCTACCTTGCCTTTGCCCTTTTCGGCGGGCCCGTGCATGGCGACCCAATTCGCACGGGTGGCGTGGCTGTTGGTGCGGTCCAGTCCCTCGGAGGTCAGGTAGTCGCTGTTCTTCTTGTTCCATGAATGGGGCGCTCGATAGGCAAGTCCACCGCCGTAGCGGTAGGCTGGGAAGACCAGCGCTTTTTTAGTCACGTTTTTCTGGGTCATGACGTAGTCGATGACGTTGGCCCCGTTCACGAAGGCTGCGTCGACCGAAAGGGTCTCGCTGAGGATGACGGTTGGTTCGGCCTTTATGCCGTCGAGGTAGCCGAGGTGTTCCTGGATCACGGTGAAACCGGCGTCTCGAATTTCCTTCACCTTGGCGTGACGAATGCGCCCGGTCTTGCGCCCAAGGTTCCAGAAGTCGGGGCCTTTCCTGTCGTCGTACTTGGTGTTCACCCAGGCATGCCAGAGTCCGATGTGATGATAATGGTCGGCGGGATGGATGCCGGTCACGATACCACCGGAAGGGGCGTACATCGGGTAAATGAAACCACTGCGGTTGTAGATCTTGTCGACGCCTTTTGGCGGCGGTACCTCCGCTATGTGGTAGGTCAGGACGGGTGTTTCACCCCGCGAGAGAATGATGGTTTCCTCGGTTTTCTCCAGAGAGAGGTTCTCCTGGGCTTCTGCCGAGAGCAATCCGAAGGCCAGAGGGATGGAATATAGCAATGAGAGTGTAGGGGGAAATTTCATGGTAGTTCCACTCTGAGTAGCACGGTCCATTCGGGCAAGCCCGAGGTTAGGTTTGGCAGTTGTTTGTCTTCCGGTTCCGGTCAGGGTTCGTTGCACTCTGCTGCCGACGAGAGTCTGCGCCTTAGAATGTTTCTTCCGTAAAAATACGATATGATGGCGGCGCTCCAAGTGACTAGGAAAATGCCCCACCATACACCGGATTCCTGCATGTCCATCTTGAAGGCGAGAAGGTAAAAGACGATGCAAGGAGCCAAGACTTGCCGGTATACTCCGATGACGAGGCCGTAAAAGGGTTTCTTGAGCCCTTGCAACAGGTTGACTGTCTGAAACAGGATGACGTAGGAGCAGAGGGTGATGGAGGCGATCTCAAGGTAATCGGTTCCGTGTTGAATCACGGTCGAGTCCTCGGAGAAAAACCGCATCATTGTTTCGGCTGCGAAAAAGAGGAGCAATCCCCCCGCCGCCATCATGATCAAACCGTACTTCATCGTGGTGACCAAGGTCTCGCGAATGCGCTCGGGTTTCTTGGCGCCATTGTTTTGCCCGGTCATGGAAAGAACGGCGATGTTGAGACCGATGGTGGGAAGGATGATGATCTGTTCGATTCTGGTTGCTATCCCGTAGGCAGCCACGCTTTCGGTGCTGAACTTGCTGATGAACAAGGTGATGATGAAGATGCCGACTGCCACGCTGACCATGTTGAAACTGGCAGGGAAACCTTGCCTTGCGATTTCGCGGTAGGTGACGGACGGGGCCAGCATGGAGAGGATGGGTCCTTCCCAGAGTTTGGTGCGTGAGAGTCGGTGGAGGACGTACAGCATGCCAAGGAATTGAATCATGATGGTGGCAAGGGCGATTCCCTTGATCCCCATGGAGGGGATGCCCAACCCTCCGTACATGAACCATGGGTCGAGGACGCAGTTGAGGAAGAAGCTTGCGATCAATACGTTGCGGTAAGTCTTGGTGTCGCCTTGGGCATTGAGGCAGGCGTTGGCAATCGATTGAATGACGATGAACAAGGTGCCGCAAAGGATCAGGTTGATGTAATCCAAAGCGATTTCGAGGTATTCTCCGGATGCCCCTAGGATTTGAAATAGCATGGGAGCGGAGAGCAAACCCAACGCGGTCAGCGCGACCGCAAAAAAGGCGCCGAAGGAAAGGCATTGCACGCAGGTGTGATGGGCCTTTGCCTGGTCTTTCTCCCCGAGGGCGTTGGCTATGAGGGCGGTGCCGCCTTGGGATATTCCGCTTCCCATGGCAATGATTATGAAGAACACGGGAAAGGATATGGAAAGGGCTGCCAGGGCATCGGTGGAAATGAAGCCGGCGAAAAAGGTGTCCACCACGTTGTACATGGTATTGAAAAAGAAGCCGATGCTGGCGGGAACGGCGATCTTGCGAACCAGCCCGGGAATGGGATCTTTGGTCAGGTCCATTCGGAAGTCGCTTCAATGATTGTGGTTGCCCAAGACGTTGCGCTTGGGCGCCCATCGCTTTTGCCAAGAGGGATAGCTCTTGGCCAAAAGATCTCTCGGGTAGTATCCCAACCAACTGTATCCATTCCGTCGTTCGTAGGATATTTCGGCCAAGGTTTTCTTGGGAATGCCATCGCGACTGCAGAATATGGGCTGGTTCGTTCCTATCTTGTAGAATCGCGCCCACATGGGAAGTGCGGACGTATCCTCGATCACTACTTTGTCATATCCCTTGGGCGTGTCCTTGGCTTCCTTACGGATTTCTCGGATTCCCGTCAGCTTGGCTTCGTCGAACCAGCGGACGGCTCCTTGCACGGCGGCGATGATTTCCGGTGAAGGCTCGTCGACGTCCATCAGGAAGTGAACCACGCCGACGGACTCCGCTCCGCTGATGGAAGGTAACTCGTAACTGCGGGCCTTTCGCGGAACCAAGGTTTTCTCGTCGTGCTGGGCGCACCAGGCGGTCTTTTTGCCATCCACCACGATCTGGCACTTCAGGATACATAGGATTCCTCTTTCAACTGCTTGGGCGCAACGCTCGCGGAGCTTTTCGTTGACGAATGGATAGGCTTGCTGCTCTCGAGAGATGTCACGCAGGATCGACATCACGCCGATCATGGCTCCATCGTTGAAGGTTATATGGGCGGAGTAACCGGAAGGCTTGGGGTGCGTTTGCGGCCAGCCACCATTGGCGTACTGGGCGGAGAGCATGAAATCGATACCCTTGAGGGCGGCTTCGCGGTAGCGTGGGTCGCCCGATTTCAGGAATGCCTTGGCGAGATAGCGGACCTCGGTGTGGGTGGCCCCATTGTCGAAGGTCGTGTCGCTCCTCTTCTTCAGAGCCAGAAGAACTGTTTTAGCGATCTTGTTTGGTTCCTTGTCCCGATCGTAATTCTTGGGCCATCCACCATTGTTCCGTTGATGAAGGAGTATGTTTTCCGCCCGGTTGTCGGCGGAGACCAGCAGACAGGAGAAGAGGAGCAAGCAAACGTTCGGTAGGATACCTTTCATCCCTTGGCTCTACTTTTTCATCTTGGCGATCTGGAAGTACTTGCTGCAGCGTTCCACGACTTCGGGGAATTCTTTGGCTAGGTCGTTCTTCTCGCCGATGTCTTTTTCCAAGTCATATAGGCGATAGCGGTCCTTGCCGGCAGGATGTAGCTTCCATTTGCCCACCCGAACGGCCCAGATCCAGTAGAAATACTCGTGCTTTTTCTGATCCTCGGTATTTCCCAGAAGCTCGGGCAGGTAACTGATGCCATCGATGTCTTTTGGGGATTCGATCCCGACTAGTTCGCAGGCCGTCGGCAGGAAGTCCCAGAAGGCGCTTGGGTGGCCACTGGTTCGCCCTGGTTTTATCTTGCCCGGCCAGCGGGCAATGGTGGGCACGCGTATGCCGCCCTCC